>JBFHEQ010000268.1:0-5072 GCA_041584075.1 Hydrogenophaga sp. | reverse complement strand
TCGCCTCCATCGCCGCCATCTCGGCAAACAGCGCCAGCGTGCGAGCGGCCTCGTCGGGGTCGATGACGCCGATGGCGTGGCCCACGTGCACGATCACGTAATCCCCCACCTTCACGTCGTCCACCAGGGCGACGGAGATCTCCTTCAGGATGCCGCCGAGGTTGACCAAGGCCTGGTCATGGGCGCGCAACTCGACCAGCAGCGCAGGAATGGCTAGGCACATGGCGCTGTTTCCTTCAAAAATTCTTTCGACGAATCGGCCCGCAGCTGCTGCATGGCCACCCAGGCCTGCCCCAGCGCCAGGCCCGCGTCGCCGCAATCTTGGTTAACGGGCCTGAGAACCCGCAGGCCCGAGGCCTCCAGACGCGTCGTCAAGCGATTTCGCAAGATGCGGTTGAAAAAGCAGCCGCCACCGAGGCAGACGGTCGGGCAGTTGCGTGCGGCCGCCGCGCGGATCGCCCAGGTGGCCAAGGCGTCGGCCAGGGCGAGGTGAAAGCCTGCAGCCGCTGCATCCACACCAGCAGGGTCGGCCTCCAGCAGCGCGGGCATCAGGCCGAGCAGGCACAGCCGGTTCTGGTCGTCGATCTCCGCACCCGGCAGGGGCGCCGCATCGGGATGCCGCGCAAGCCAGCGGGCCGCTGCCGCTTCCAGCGCTTTGGCCGCTTCGGCCTCATCGGTCTGGCGCAGGCAGAGACCCAGGGCGCCGGCGGCAGCGTCGAACCAGCGGCCTGTGCTGCTGGTGAATGGGCAGTTGAGGTTTTGATTCAGCATCTGCAACACGCCGCTGGACACAGCTTCACCCACAGCGGGGCCGAAGCGGGTCGTGATCTCGGCCCCACGGCCGAGGGCATGCAAGACGCTCGCCGCCATGCGCCAGGGCTCCCGGGCCGCACGATCACCGCCGGGCAAGGCCAGCGGCTGGAGATGCCCGAGTCGCTCCCATTGAGCGCCATCAACCCACAACAACTCGCCGCCCCAGGCCTTGCCGTCAATGCCCAGGCCGACGCCATCCAGCGCCAAGCCCACCACAGAGCCCTCGACAGCGTGTTCGGCCACCACGGCAGCGATGTGGGCGTGGTGGTGCTGTATGCCGATGGCGGGCACATTCAAACGAGCAGCGATCCCCACCGCCAGCTGGGTGCTGAAGAAGTCAGGGTGCCAATCGTGGGCGACTGCAGAAACGGCCCGTTCATGGGTGGCGAGCCATTTCCCCACCGAAGCTTCCAACGCAGCGCATGCCTGCGGATCATCGAGATCGCCGTGCATGCTTGACCAGACCGGTTCACCATCCACCAACAGGCATGCCGTGTTTTTCAGCCACGCGCCCGTGGCGAGCACAGTGGGCAATGGCGGCTTGTACGACATGGATGTGTGGCCGTTCAAAGCGGTGTGGCGCCAGGCGGCGAGGCCTTGGCACGCACAGCCGCCTCAGACGCATCGGATGATCCATCGGGGTGGTGGTTGCGCGGCCCCATCGCGTGATCGAGCCATTGCAGCCAGGCCTCCATGCCCTCACCCGTGGTGGCCGAGAGTTGAAGCATCTCGATCGATGGATTGACGCGGCGCGCCAGCTCGATACAGCGTGCCACATCGAAAGCCACGTAAGGCAACAGGTCGATCTTGTTGAGGACCATGAGCGAGGCCGCTGCAAACATGTCGGGGTATTTCAGGGGTTTGTCCTCACCCTCGGTGGTCGACAAGATCACAACCTTGGCGGCTTCGCCCAGATCCCACACCGCCGGACACACCAGGTTGCCCACGTTTTCAATGAACAGCAGGGCCTTTTCGCTTTGATGATGATGGTGATGGTGCCGGACATGCCCGGATTGAGTCGACCCGTCGTCACCTTGCCCATGCTCGTGCTCGTGTCCGTGGTCGTGCAGTTGCGCAAACGCTTCGGCCACCATGGGTGCATCGAGGTGACAGCCCTTGCCCGTGTTGATCTGGACAGCAGGCGCACCCGTGGCACGGATGCGATCGGCATCAAAAGAGGTCTGCTGGTCGCCTTCGATCACCGAAACGGCCACCTCGGGTGAGCGCGCTTTGAGCGCCACAATGGTGGCACACAACAGCGTCGTCTTCCCCGATCCGGGGCTGGAAACGAGGTTCAGCGCCGTCACACCATGCGACTCAAAGTGAGCCCGGTTCTGCGCCGCCACGCGGTTGTTCGCGCCCAGGATGTCGGTCTCCAGCTTGACGACGCGCGCCTGGCTCTTGCCCGGCACCGACACGCGGGCTGCACCGCTGCCAAAGTGGAGGTCTCCACTGCGGGGGGTCACCTGCACCACCCCGGCTTCGCCCGCATGGGAATGATCATGCCCGGCGTGTGTCGCGCTGTTGTCGCCGCATCCACAAACTACACACATAGCTTTCTCCTGATTCAATCGTCGCCGACCTGCATGTCCAGCACCCGGAGCGTCTGACCCCCATTGGGATGCAACCGGTACTCCCCGCAAACCGGGCAAGCATCGCCGCGCTGGGCAATGCCCACGGTTTGGCCGCACCCCTCACACCAGGCCTGCCCGGGAGGCTCCTCAATCTCAATGATCGCACCGTCCAGCAAGGTGCCAGGGGCCAAACTGTCCAGCGCAAAACGCAAAGCGTGCACATCCACGCCCGCCAGCTGCCCGACTTCCAGCCTGAGACTCACCACCCGTGCAAAAGGCTCTCTCAGCGCGGTGTCTTCGACCAGCTGCAGGACACCACCGGCCAGGCTGGCTTCATGCATCCTGCACCTCCAGGGCATTGCGCAACCTTGCATCAAAGCGAGGGCAGCGGTCAACCGCCGTCATCGGCAGGCCCACAGGCTGGTGGCCTGAAACGTCGACCAGTGCCCATGCGCCCAGACGCCGAACCGCTGCGGGTGGCCATTGAGCCATCTGTTCAAAAGTGGTGATCACACGACAGTGTTGCACGCAAAGGTCGATTTCACCCAATCAGCGACAGCACAACAACAAACCGCGCCCAGCGCCACACAGCCCATGCCCCGGAAGCGATTCTGTCTGCGAATTTCCAACTCAGGACACCAGGGCCCCTCTGCATAACCTGCGCCGTGCGCACATGGCGCAGGTTATGCAGAGGGGCCCCAGCAAGGTATTCTTCTGACCACGGTCATTCACACCCATCTTTCCAGGAATCAGATATGTCAAAGCCCACCATCGGTTTCATCGGCCTCGGCCTCATGGGGGGCAACATGGTCGAGTGCCTGCAAAAGAACGGGTACGAGCCGGTCGTCATGGACCTCAACAGGGAGGCGGTTGCGGCGGTCGTCGCCCGTGGCGCCAGCGAAGCCAGGACACCCGCCGAACTGGCCGCCGCCTGCGACATCGTGATGCTCTGCCTCACCACGTCCGCTGTGGTCGAGAAGCTGGTCTATGGCGAAAACGGCATCCTGGCCGGCATCAAGCCAGGCGCTGTGCTGATCGACTTCGGCACCTCGATCCCGGCCTCCACCCGGATGATCGGTGCCGATCTGGCCAAAAAAGGCGCAGGCATGGTTGACGCACCCCTCGGCCGCACGCCTGCCCATGCCAAAGACGGGCTGCTCAACATCATGGCCGCAGGCGACCAGGCGACCTTTGACAAGGTCAAACCCGTGCTCGACGTGCTGGGCGAAAACGTCTTCTACCTGGGCGCACTGGGGGCCGGGCACACCACCAAGCTGATCAACAACTTCATGGGCATGACCACCGTCTGCGCCATGTCGCAGGCCTTCGCCATTGCCAACCGCGCCGGCGTGGACCGGCAGCAGCTCTTCGACATCATGTCGACCGGCCCGTCGAGCTCGCCCTTCATGAAATTCTGCAAGAACTACGCCGTGGACGGCGTCAGCGATCTGGGTTTCTCCATCGCCAACGCCAACAAGGACCTGGGCTATTTCGTCCAGATGGTCGACGACCTGGGTTCGCGGGCACCGATTGCCGAAGGCACTTCAGCCAACCTTCAGGCCGCCCTGGATGCCGGCATGGGCAACGGCAATGTCCCGGAAATATTCGACTACTTCCTCAAGCTCGGGAAGTGATTCGAAGGGCGATCGAACAAGGTTGCGCAAGGACAGCCCGACCCGCCCGGGAACGGCCTTTGTGCGCCGAAGCGAACGCCGCATGAAACGAGCGCCGTATCTTTGATGGGAACCCCACATGAGCACAGCCCCTGCTGACTTCGAACGCGCCACCACCCTCGAATTGACACAGGCGCTCGCCGCCGGCAAGGTCAGCGCCATTGAGCTGTGCGATGCCGCCATCGCGCGCATTGAAGACCGCGACGCCGAAATCAATGCGGTGGTGGTGCGCGACTTTGACAGGGCCCGCGAGCAGGCGCGAAAAGCCGACGCCGCGCTGGGACGAGGCGAGCGCGGCGCGCTGCTGGGCGTTCCCATGACGGTCAAGGAGTCGTTCAACGTGGCCGGCTTGCCCACCACCTGGGGCTTCGGGTTCGGGCGCCGGATTCCGGTGCATGAAGACGCCGTGGCCGTGAGCCGACTCAAGGCCGCAGGCGCGGTGATCTTGGGCAAAACCAATGTGGCGCTGGCCCTGGGCGACTACGAGAGCAACAACCCGGTTTACGGCCGCACCCGCAACCCCCACGACACAGCCCGCTCGCCGGGAGGCTCCTCAGGCGGTGCCGCCGCCGCACTGGCCGCCGGCATGGTGTCGCTGGAGCTGGGTTCCGACATTGGCGGCTCCATCAGGGTACCGGCGCACTTTTGCGGGGTCTACGGGCACAAGCCCACGCACGGCTTGCTGCCCACAAGGGGGCATGATTTTCCCGGGCAGCAGGTGGCGCCCGATGTGTTGTCGGTGATCGGGCCGCTCGCCCGCTGCGCCAGAGACCTTGAGCTCGCTCTGGATGTGCTGGCCGGTCCCGACCAGGACCAAGCAGTGGGGTACCGACTGACCCTGCCGCCGCCTCGCGCACTGAATCCTCGCGGGCTGCGCGCCCTGCTGGTCACCCGGCATCCGGCGGCACAGACCAGCACCGACATTCAACAGCTGGTCGACGCCATCGGCGTCCGGCTGACACAGGAAGGGGCCATGGTGTCCCGCGCGAGCGACCTGCTCCCCGACATGGAG
>JBFHEQ010000267.1:0-5135 GCA_041584075.1 Hydrogenophaga sp. | reverse complement strand
CCAGGTCGATTTCGGCCCGGCGTTCCTTGGGCAGCGCGTGTGCTTCGGCCTCGGTGAGCGAATTGCCGCTCTCACCGAGCAAAGTGAAGACCAGATGACCGGCGTCCCGGTACAGGTTGAAGTGGCGCTCTTCGGCAAAGGCGTCGAGCGTGGCATAGGCTTGGGCCTCTTCAGCCTTGTAGGCGTCGTGAAGGCGCTCGCTCCCGGTTTTGAAGGCTTCACTGCCCAGCAGCTCGGGCACGCTGGATTGCAGCGTTCGACACAGTTTGGCCATGAGCTGGCGCAGCTCGCGGCCCTGGCCTGTGGGCATGCGCAGGGCTCGCGGGTGTTCGGGCGCATCGAAGTTGTAGAGGTAACACAGGTCGGGTGGTACCGGGCGCTCGGCCGCCACCGACTGGGTCAGCTCTTTGAGCAGGGTGGACCGTCCGCTGCCGACCTCGCCCAGTACGAACAGGTTGTAGTCGGGCAGCGCCATGGACAGCCCAAACCGGGCTGCCTTTTGCGCGCGTTCCTGCCCGATCCAGGGCAGGGGGTGGGCCTTCAGTTCGTTGGTGTCGGCAAAGCCCAGCGATTCTGGGTTGATGGTCAGGCGCAGCTGCTGCGGCAATAGCGTTTGGATGGGCATGGTGTGATGAGATCGGTTGCGTTCTCGATCATCATGCGCACATTGCGCCGGGTGGCGCAAGACCCCTGGGTCAAGCCGGCAGGCGAAAGCGACTCGGGTCAGCGGTCAGCGGTGTCGCTGGGTGGGCGGCAGGCAGGCCGCCTGGGCTGCGGCCGCGCCACTGCGCACGGCGCCTTCGAGGGTGGCGGGATAAGGGCCGTCCACAAAGTCACCTGCCGCCCACAGCCCCGGGGCAATCGCCATGCCGGGTCGTCGCAGGCCTGGAGCGCAGACAAAGGTGGCCCGCTTTTCGACCACGGTCTGCACGGGTCGCAGGGTTTTCAAGCCCAGCTGATCGCTCGCCTGCTGCAACACGCGTCGCTGCAGGTCCTCCCGGTCTCCCGTGCTGGCACTCACCACAAAGGCCAGCACTCCTTGTTGCGTGGGGTCGGACGGGCACAGCAGTCCGCGGTCGAAGACAAACTGGGCGGGTGCGGTGCGTGCATCGGGACCTGGGCGCAAGGCGGTCATGGGCCTCTGAAGCCGCACGCCGCGCGCGTGGGCGTATACCGTGGTGATCGCGGCGTGGGGCAGTGCACCGGCGGTTTGGGACCAGTCCTGCAGGGACGCCCGGATCGTGGCCGGCAGGCTTTCGTGGGTGGCTGCATGGGTCATGACTTGCGCGGCAGGGGCTGCGCCCGTTGCCCAGATCACGTGATCAAACCGGGCTGTTGTGCTTTCCGAGAGGTGCCAGCCCAGAGGGTCGAAGCGCAGGCTCTGGATGCGTGTGCTCAAGTGGACTCCGACGCGGTCGCCGTGGCGCAAGGCCAGCCACTCGGTGGCCGCTTGCGGAAAGAGCTGAGACAGGTCGGTACGCGGCATCAAGAGGTCGGAAGCGCCGAAGCCCGGGAAGCCCCGACCAAACAAGGCGTCTTTCATGACCCTCAGAAACACCGTGGCGCTGGCTTCGGCGCCGGTGGTGTTCAGGGCGGACACACACAGGGGCTCGATCAGATCTTCCATCACCCTCGACGGCAGGGCGGCACAGAGCCTGGCAACCGTCAGGTCGGCTTTGCAGGTGAAGCCCGCGCGTTGCCAGCCCAGCGAAGCCCGCACCAGGGCGAGTTTGTCGCGCCAATGCCAGCCTTTGGCGGTCGCGATGGATGCCACGGCGTTGAGCGGGGCAGGCCATGTGGCGGCCCAATCGGGTGTCTGCAAGCCGTTGCCGTCGGGGAACACCATGGACAGCGGTTGGCGCAGCACCGCCGCCTGGAGGTCAATACCCACCCGTTGCATCATCCCCAGCGTTTCGGCATAGGCCCCAATGAGAATGTGTTGGCCGTTGTCCACCGTGATCTCGAAACCATCGGGCGTGGGCAGGCTGAGCGATCGCGCGCGACCGCCCAGGGTGCGTGTGGCTTCGAAAACGGTGACCTCTGCACCCGCTTGCGCGGCTGTGACGGCAGCGGCCATGCCTGCCCAGCCGGCTCCGACGATGGCGATTTTCATGAGGATGGTGGTCGGTGGTGGTCGGGCGGAGGGGTCACAGCCGGCCCAAAGCCTGGACTTTCCAGGCCAGCCAGAATTTGCGCAGCGGTGTCAGGCTGACCCGCTGGGTGAGCACCAGCAAGGGTTCTGCCGCGATTTCATGCAGCAGGGTGCGGTAGATGCTGGCCATCATCAGGCCGGGTTTTTGGGCGCGCCGGTCGGCCTCGGGCAGCATGGCCAGGGCCTCGTCGTAGGTTTGTTGTGCCCGCTGGCACTGGAACGCCATCAGTGCTTTGAAGCGGCGTTCAAAATCCGCCGTGTCGGTCCCGGGGCCTGGGCCGCGTTTGAGCAGTTCGTGGGCTTTCACATCGAAGCGCTGCAGGTCGTTAACGGGCAGGTAGATGCGCCCGCGCGCCGCATCTTCGCCGACATCGCGAATGATGTTGGTGAGCTGAAAGGCCAGGCCGAGGCGGTGGGCAAACTCGGTGGTCGCTGGCTGGGTTTGCCCGAAGATGCGCGCTGCGACCTCGCCCACGATGCCTGCGACGAGGTGGCAGTACTGCTGCAGGTTGGCGAAATCCAGGTAGCGGTTCTGGTCCAGGTCCATCTGGCAGCCATCGATCACTGCCAGCAGGTGTCGCGCTTCGATGCCAAAGACCGGAGCGTGGGGCATCAAGGCCTGCGTCACCGGGTGGTTCGGCTGACCAGCATAGGCCTGGCCCACTTCCTGGCGCCACCAGGCCAGCTTGGTTTGTGCCACGCCGAGGTCGCGCGTTTCATCGACGACGTCGTCCACTTCGCGGCAAAACGCATAAAACGCCGTGATGGCCGAGCGCCGCTCGGGCGGCAGAAACAGGAAGGCGTAGTAAAAGCTGCTCCCCGAAGCGGCGGCTTTTTGCTGTGCGTAGTCTTGTGGGGTCATGGGTCGTTCGTGTTGCGCCAAGTTTAAGGGGCACAGGCGTCGCTGCGCCCGGGCCGCGCGCCCGGTTTGTGCAAGGGATAGACTGGTGCGCAGGGCAAGGGTCGATTTGCGATTGAAAGGGGTGACGATGATGCTGAGAAGAACGTGGTTGTTGCGCGTGGGGGGGATGGGCCTGTTGGGCAGTGGGGCTGTGCCGGGGCGCCGCGCGCAGGCGGCCGAGCCAAAGTTTCCGGATGTGGTGAATGTGCGCATTCGGGCAAGAGGCGCAGACACGTTTGACCTGGATGTGACCGTCTCTTCTCCCTACGATTCCGCGCAGCGCTATGCCGACGCCTTTCGCGCCACCAGTGAAGACGGGGCGCAGGTGTATGGCGTGCGTGCGCTGTTGCATGACCATGCGGGGGAACAACCCTTCACCCGGGATCTGTATGGTGTACAGGTGCCCGCCGGGGTGCGGCGAATCCGGGTTCAGGCGCGTGACAAGACCCATGGCTGGGGCGGCAACACCCGGTTGGTGGAGTTGCCGGGGCGCTGAGCATGGCCGCGTTGGGCTGGATGCTGTTGTGCACCCTCGCGGCCGGTGCCTGCATTCCCTTGGGTGGCTGGCTGGCGAGCGTGGAACGCATACGACCCAAGTGGCTGGAACAGGAGTTGCGGCACTTTGTGATGGCCTTTGGCGGCGGCGTTTTGCTGGCCGCTGTGGCGCTGGTGTTGCTGCCTCAAGGCGTGGCTGCCGTGCAGCAACCCTGGGCTGTGGTCGCCTGGGTCATGGCTGGAGGCGTCGGTTTTTTTGCCCTGGAACGCTGGTTGGGCCTGCACCAGCAAGCAGCGCCCCAGATGCTGGCGATGCTGCTGGACTTTGTGCCCGAGTCCCTCGCACTGGGGGGCATATTTTTGTCTGGATCGCCTGCAGCCCCTTTGCTGGCGGTCTTGATTGGCCTGCAGAACCTGCCTGAGGGCTTCAACGCCTATCGCGAAATGGTCGCGAAAGGCCGTTCATCCCGCGCCGTGCTTCGACGGATGTGGCTGTTGGCCGCGGTCGGGCCCTTGCTGGCTTGGGCCGGCTGGCTTGTGCTGGCATCGGAGCCGGTGATGCTGGGCAGCCTGATGCTGCTGGCTTCAGGTGGTCTGCTGTACCTGGTTTTTCAGGACATTGCGCCTCAGGCTGTCTTGCGGCGCCACTGGTTTCCGTCGCTGGGAGCGGTCAGTGGCTTCAGTCTCGCCCTGTTGGGGCAGTTGCTGTTCGGGGGCTGATAAGGCAAGGGCAGGGCGCCTGCTTTACCCCATCCAGAGAGAACGCCACAGCAGGACGGGAAGGTCCAGCTTGCCGACCTTGACGCGCCTCTCCCAGCTCCGGTGGCGGCGCTTGCCCACTTTATCGAGAATGCGCAGGCCACCTTGTATGACCAGGCGCAGCTCCCAGCCGGCCCGGCCAGGTACCCGCATCGCCAAGGGGGCACCTTCGCTCATGCGCGCCCGGGCGTCGTCGCACAGGCGGGCCACCACCAGCTGGCGGCGAACGTCCACCGCTGGCTCCACGACGGCGCCTGGCATGAAGTCCTGCCGCCGCAGTCCGTGGCGGTTCAGCAGGTCGGTGGGCAGGTAGTGTCGGCCCCGTGGCAGGTCAACGCTGAGGTCTTGCCAGAAATTGATCAGTTGCAGCGCACTGCAAATGCGGTCGCTCTGGGTCAGGGAGACGCTGTCGTTGATGCCGTACAGGTGAAGCATGAGGCGGCCCACCGGATTGGCCGAGAGCTTGCAGTAGGCCAGCAACACGTCGAGGTGGGCGTAGCCGTGTGCGCTGGCTGTGTATCGGACGTCCTGCTCAAAAGCACTGATCAGGTCGTGCAACAAAGGAGCGGGCAAGTCGTGGGCCTTCACCGTCGCAGCCAGTGGCTCAAAAATGGCGCGCCAGCGAGGGGCGGGACTGGGTGGCGTACCCGACAGCGATTCGGTCAGCCGGGTCCGGTATTCGGCCAGATCGGCAAGGCGCTCATCGGCGCTGGCAGGGCCTTCGTCGGCGATGTCGTCCGCTGTCCGGGCGAAGTGGTAGATCGCCGCGACCGCATGCCGCAGTTCTGGGGGGCACAACCACGAAGCAACAGGGAAATTCTCGTAGTG
>JBFHEQ010000266.1:0-5146 GCA_041584075.1 Hydrogenophaga sp. | reverse complement strand
TGCGCTACTGGGCCAGCAACACAGCCCGCTACCGTCTTGCCAAAACCTGCGTGATCGACTTTGCCATGCCCGGCACCGACGGACTCAAGGTGCTCAACACCCTGCTCGACTGGCCGGGCTCGCGCATTCTCCTGACCGGGCAGGCCGACGAGCAGATAGCGATACAGGCGTTCAACGGAGGGTTGATTGACCAGTTCATCGCCAAGCAAATGCCAGACATCGCAGGCCGCCTGGTGACCGCATTGACCAAGTTGTCCCATGCTGCCCATCCGCGCCTCAACACCATGTGGCGCGCAGTGCTGCAACCGACGCAGTTGTCCTTGCTGCAAGTGCCATCGGTGCTGCGCGACCTGCAAGCCTATGCCTTGAAAAACTGGATCGAATACGTGGTTTTGGGCGAACCTTTTGGCATGCTGGGGTTAACGGCCCAGGGTCGCTGCGAATGGTTGCAACTGGAGCCCACCACAGGCCTGGAAGACCTGAAGGACCTGGCGAGCTCTGCGGGTGTCGGCCTGGAACTCATGCGCGACATTGGCAAGGGCTCACGCCTGCCTGCGGTGGAGATGCACCAGCACCTCAACCTGCGCGGCCCGATACGGACCCAGCAGGCGTTCCCGGTCGGAGATGACGGCCTGTTGCTGGGCGCTGTCTTCCTTCTGGACGACAGCGATCTGGCACAGCCCGTTTACCCTTACCACAACTTTCTGGAAGTCCAGGGCTCCCGCTCGATTCAGGACGCCTGAGCCTCGACCTGCATTTCCGCAGAGACCTGCACACGGGCGCTGCGCGCACGACGGGCCAGCGGCCACTCCCAGGGTTTGACCAATGGGGCAATCTCCCGGGCCACCTGTGCCACATGGTCCAGCTCGGCATCGGTCAGCGCGGAACTCAGCGTCAGGCGCACCATGGTGCGGTTTCGGGCGGTGGCGGGTGCGCAGAAAACGGCACCAAACACATCGCGCGACTCCAGGTGGTCGCGCAGCACCAGCGTGTCGGGCTCGGTCCCGCCCTCCAGCGCAATGATCTGCTCCGTTCCCTGGTGCACCGGATAACCCAGCTCGCTGAACGACTCCCGCATCTGGCGACTGATGCGGTGCAGGCGATCGCGCTCGGCATCACACCCCTGAATCACATCCAGGGTGGTGTTGAGGCCTGCGACTTCGTGGGGCAGCAGGCACGAGCTGAAGATGTTGTGGTGGCTGGTGCTCAGAATGTAGTTGCGCAAACCGGTCGGGATATTGAAATAACCGGCCCGGCCAGCGAAAGCCTTGGCCAGGCTGGCGGTGATGAAATGCACGCGGTGTGACAGGCCCAGTGCCACACACAGCCCGGCTCCACCCGGGCCATGGGTGCCCAGCGAGTGCGATTCATCCACCAGAATCATGCAACCACCTGCCTCGGCGGCATCCACCAGATCCACCAGAGGGGCGACAGCGCCCGTGGTGCTGTACACGGAGTCCACCACCACCAATCCGCCACCGTGTTTGGCGATCAGGCGCCGCAGATGGTCAACGTCGTTGTGGCGGAAAGGGTGAACCGGCGCTTCGGCGCGCCGGGCCCCTTCCCACAGCGAAGTGTGCGCGAGCATGTCCATGTAGACCGGGGTCTGCGCGTCGGCGATGCACTGCAACAAGCCCATGTTGGCCGCATAACCCGACTGACACAACACGCCGTCGTCCTTGCCAATCCATTGCGCCATCTTCTTCTCGAAAGCCCGCACGGGATGGGTTTCCAGCAAGAAGGAACCCGACTGGATCACAAACTCGGCATCCGATCGCAGGGCGTCCGACTGGGACCGCACGATTTCAGGCCGCCCGGTCAGGTTCAGGTAGTCGTTGCCATTGAGCCGCACCGAGTTGGGGCCTGGATCACGTCCGTGCACCAGAGAGCGACCACCCCACGGCCCATTCCAGCGCTGAATGAAATCGCGCTCGATGCGGTTGCACAAATGGGCCGACAAAGCGGGGTTGAGATCGGTGTTTTCGCGGGTCAGTTCGAGCAGTTCCATGGAGTTCTCCTTTGCGGATTGAAAACCCCATTGAAAAAAAGAATGCGTAACAAACCCCACGTCCCCTGTCAGGGCTGACAGGTCGTGTTTGCTTTTGTGCTCAAGAATTTGTTTGGAATGCCGATAAGCGCGACCCGATCCACTGAACTGGGGGGTTTATCCGGCGCTTTTCAGGCATTTGCACCGGATTCGGCCTCAGATTCGACCTCAGTTCTGACGCCAGGGGAGGCCGTGAAATCGCCAACCGCCGCGTTGTCCGCGATGGGCCATGGCATCGGGGTCGCCCTCAAACCCCTCCAGAATGTTGTAAGCCTCCAGACCCAGTTGGGAGGCCCTTTGTGCCGCGGCGATCGACCGCACGCCACTGCGGCACAGCAACACCAGCTTTTGGCCCGGCCTGACAACCGCCTGCACACCCACGTCAAACTCCGGGTTCAGGACCATGCCTGGCCATTGCTTCCACGCCACCGCATGAGCGTCGGGCACATGGCCCACCCACTCACGCTCCGCATCGGTGCGCACGTCCACCATCACCGCCTCACCCGACTGCATCCATTCCCATGCCAGTTGAGGCGACACATCGCCGGCGTAGCCCGCCGACACAGGTCGGGGCTGCATGAGCAAAGCGCCATCGGCGTCGTGCCGCAGGCCCGACGTCAGGTTGGCCGGAACGGCCTCGTCGATGCGCCGGGGTCTGGGCAGGTTGAGGGTGTCCATCAACGCGACGAATTCGGCCTCGGTCTTGCCCGCCACGCGCGCATTGCCGGCCTTTTCCTGGCCGATGCTGGAATGGGTGCGGCCCTGGTAGTCGTGCCCCGGCCAGACCGTGGTGCCATCGGGCAAGGCGAACAACACCTGGGTGAGGCTGCGGTACAGCGCTTCGGAACTGCCCGACTGGAAGTCGGTCCGGCCACAGCCGTTGATCAGCAGGGTGTCACCGGTGAACACATGGTCACGCCAGACAAAGCTCATGCTGCCCGCCGTGTGGCCGGGCGTGTGCAACGCCTGCAACGATTCGCCACCAAAAGGCAGCGTGTCGCCGTGTTCCAGTTGCACCCCGGCGGTGCCGATGCCACAAGCCGCAGGCGCTGCCGTGCGCGCTCCAAGGAGTTCGGCCAGCTGCCCTGCACTGGTGATGTGGTCGGCATGGGCGTGGGTCTCCACCGTCCAGACCACATTGAGCCCGTATTCGCGCACGGCGGCCAGATCCCGCTGCAACTGCTCTTCAACGGGATCGATGATGACCGCCTCGCGGGTGTCCGGGTCAAAGACGATGTAGGTGTAGGTGCTCGAATCGGGGTCGAACAGCTGGATGGGGTTCACGGCGGTCTCCGGGTTGCAGGCCTCAGGGCCCGTTCAGGAAAAACGGGCCAGCATGTCGGCCACGTCATCGGCGGGCACGTCGCCCTGCGCGATCATGCAGCCGACCATGGAGAAGAAGGTTTTGTCGAGTGCCTTGCGCGCGGCGGCCAGTTGCTGCGCCACTTTTTCACAATCGGCGTCGGTTTCGATCAAATTCTGGATGCCACGCAGTTGCCCCTCCACCCGCTTGAGGCGAAGCACCAAGGCTCTTTTGCGTTCCGGATCGTGGACTGTGGACATGGCGGCTCCTGAAATGGGCACGAGCGGACATCAATCTGCCCACCTGCGGATGGAAGGCATGACAACCATACCCCTTCAAGTATTCTAGAAGCTGGCACGCGTGTCCTTCAAGACATGAGACGCGAGCGCGCCTCACCGCATGGGGATCTACCCCATGACAAGACACCCTTCGCTGCGGTAAGATTTCAGATTGACGTTTACGTAAACGTCAATCTGAAATCTGAAACGGCACCCGCCCATCAGGAGACCCTTCATGCCCTCTGCCCACCAGGATGCCCCGCCGATGATGGCCCCCGACGCGGTGGTGCGTGCGCCCAAAGGCAGCCGCTGGGCCGACTGGCAGGTGGCGCCCGACGTCGACCGCAAGCGCAAAAAGCGCATCGATCTGGCGTCATTCAAACCCGGCGAAAAACCCTGGTCCGAAGGCAAAAAACCCGAAGACCAGGCGCTGGTGCAAACGATCGCGTCCGAAATCGATGGCTTGCAAAACCTGTTTTTTGCCGATGGCCGCTACAAACTGCTGATCGTGCTGCAGGGCACCGACACCGCGGGCAAAGACGGCACGGTGCGCGGCGTGTTCAGCCAGACCAGCCCGCTGGGCGTGCGCACCGTGGGCTGGCAAGCGCCCACCGAAGTGGAGCGGAAGCACGACTACCTGTGGCGCATCCACCAGCGCATGCCGGGCGCGGGCGAGATCATGGTGTTCAACCGCAGCCACTACGAAGACGTGCTGGTGCCTGTGGTCAACGGGTGGATCACGCCCGAACAGACCGAGCAGCGCTACGCACACATCAACGATTTTGAGCGCCTCCTGACCGAAACCGGCACCGTGGTGCTCAAGTTCATGCTGCACATCAGCTTTGAAGAACAACGGGAACGCTTGCAGGAACGCATCGACAACCCGGACAAACACTGGAAGTTCAGCATGGGGGATGTGTCGGTGCGCAAACAGTGGAAGGAGTATCAACTGGCGTATGAAGACCTGCTCAACGCCACCAGCACCCCCTGGGCCCCCTGGACCGTGGTGCCCGCCGACTCCAAGACCCACCGCAACCTGATGATCGCCACACTGGTGCGCGACACGCTCAAGGCGCTGGACCTGCGCTTCCCGCCCGAAGACCCGGCCCTCAAAGGCCTTCGCATCGAATAAGACAAGACCCCACTGCGCCAACCGAGACACAAGACATGACCCAGCTTTCCGCCGACTACCAAGCCCTGGCCAACTACCGCCCTCAAAACAAGGTGCGTTTCGTCACCGCCGCCAGCCTGTTTGACGGCCACGACGCCGCCATCAACATCATGCGGCGCATCCTGCAGGGCATGGGGGCCGAGGTGATTCACCTCGGCCACAACCGTTCTGTGGATGAGGTCGTGACCGCTGCGCTGCAAGAGGACGCACAGGGCATTGCCATCAGCTCTTACCAGGGCGGGCATGTCGAGTACTTCAAGTACATGGTCGACCTACTCAAGAGCCGGGGCGGTGAGCACATCAAGGTCTTCGGCGGCGGCGGTGGCGTGATCGTGCCCGCCGAGATC
>JBFHEQ010000265.1:0-5162 GCA_041584075.1 Hydrogenophaga sp. | reverse complement strand
CTGACCCGATTCATCCTGATCCAGACCAGCCACGCCGGCAATGTGGGCGGCACGGCCCGCGCCATGAAAACCATGGGTTTTGACGACCTGGTGCTGGTCGCGCCGCGCTGGGCCAATGTGTTGCGCCGTGAAGAAACCATACAGCGCGCCAGTGGCGCCAACGATGTGCTGGCCAAGGCGCGCATCGTTGAAACGCTGGACGAAGCGCTCGATGGCGTGGACCATTTGTGTGCCACGGCCATGACGCCACGCGACTTCGGGCCACCCACCGTCACCCCGCGTGCGCACTTCTCAGCCTTGATGCCTTTGGGTGTGGAGGGCGCCGGCGCATCCCGTCCGGGCGGTGTGGCCTTCCTGTTTGGCTCCGAGCGCTTTGGCATGCGCAACGAAGACGTGTACCGCTGCCACGCCTGCCTGTCGATTCCCACCCATCCCCAGTTTGGCTCGCTCAATCTCGCCGCCGCCGTGCAACTGATCGCCTACGACTGGCGCCAGGCGCTGGGCGGCTTTGCCTTGCCGGCTTCCACGCCCGCCAAGCCACCCGCCGATGCCAAAGCGCTGGCAGGCATGTTGACGCACCTGGAGCAGGCCTTGGTGGCCGTGGACTTCCTGGACCCCGACGCACCCAAGAAGTTGATGCCCCGCCTGAACCAGCTTTTCAACCGGGCTGCCCCGAGCGAGGAAGAAATTCACATCCTGCGCGGTGTTGCGAAGGCCATGCTGCAAGCGGCTGAACAATCGAAGCGATCGGTTCTTTGACCTTGCCTTTGGCGCACAGGCCGCTGGTGGGGATCTGGCCGCAACCTGGTTCGTCGCCCGTCAATCGGGGTCGGTCGAACGCCCAGCCGCGAACGCCGCCCGGTACTGCAGCGGCGTGAAGGCGGTGTGCCGCTTGAACTCGCGGCTGAAATGGGCCTGGTCCGAGTAACCGCAGCCGTATCCGATCTGGGCCGGTGGTTCCATGGTGGTCGTGAGCAGTTGTGCGGCGCTGGCCACCCTGATGTGGGCGAGCAGGGCCGTGAAGCTGTGTTGTTGCAGCGCCAAATGGCGTTGCAGACTGCGCGCGGTCATGTGCATGTCGGCGGCGAGGGCTTTGACCGTCCAGGCATGCGCCGGATCCTGTGACATCAAGTGCCGGGCGAAGCCGGCACGGTCATCCAGATCGAGGCCTTGTTGTGGCTGGCCATTCGCTGCCCTTGTTGCGTGTGCTGCTTGCGCATGCCCGTTGGCGCCTGCTTCCCATTGCAGCTCCCACTGGCTGACGTCGGGCGGCCAGGGGATTGTTTGCCACAGGCGCCCGACATAGCGCCATCCGTGCTCGCTTCGTGTTCTTGCTCTGAGCCCCTGAACCCCGGTCAACTCCAGCAGGCCGATGAGCAACCCGAATACCAGCAGGCTTTCGTGCCGGTGTGGTTTGGGTCCGCGCTGAATTGACACATGGCGCAACACGACACGATGCTCCCCGGGCGCCTCGATGCGAACCCGGTGGCTGGAGTGGACATAGCGTTCGAGTCGTTGCCAGCGCGCGATCAGGTCGTGAGGTCCTCTGGCCGGGGAAAATGCAGACAAGAGGGGTTCGTCGGTGGCGTCCAGCACGCCGGCGCCCAGTTGGGCCAGCACCTGTTCACCGTGGGACGAGGCGAGTGTGTTCAGCACCCGCCGCTTTTCGTCGATGGCGATGTGGGCCGCCTGTGGCGCGGGCCGAAGTGACGCGGTGAGGCCCAGGCGCTTCAGCCCGAAGGGAATGATCCGCGCAACGGCGGCTGCGGAAAAGTTGTCCATCAGCCGTTTGCCAGGTCTCTCACCAGGTCTGTTGCCGCGACAGGGAAACGGCGGATGCGCACGCCGGTGGCGTCACGTATGGCATTCGCAATGGCGCCGGACGCGGCCACGATGGCTGTTTCGCCTGCGCCGCTGGGGGGTGAATCGTTGTCGATCAGGTGAATGTGCATGTCTGGAACATCCGGCAGCCGGGGCAGTCTCGCGCGGTCGAAGTTCACGGCGGCGATGTGCGCGGTATCGATCGGCAGGTGGTCGGTCATCACCATGCCCATGCCCCATACGAGGTTCCCTTCACATTGCGCCTTGACCTGGTCCGGGTTGATCACCTGACCGCAATCGTGGGCGCAGGTGAGCGAAATCACTTGAACCTCGCCGTCGGCATGCACCCGCACTTCGGCCACCACCGCAGCGTAGCTGGACGCCTTGTAAATGCCGCAAGCGATGCCTCGACCATAACGCACGTCCGGCGTTGCATCCGTATTGGATTGCCCCCAAGAGCCGACCTTGGCCACCCGCTGCAAAACACGAATGAGGCGTTTGTCGTCCAGATGCCGCAAGCGGAACTGCACAGGGTCTTCGTTGAGAACCCGTGCGCACTCATCGATCGCAGACTCGATCGCCAGGTGGTTCGGCCCGGCGCCAAGGCCGCGCCACGGACCGGTCAGGATCGGTAGCCGCACCTGGTCAAACTGCACGCGGCGTCGTTGGGCCCGGTAGGGCGAGTCGGCACCCCTGGCAACGCCCATGTCGCCGACAAAATCGGCCAGGTTCTGCAGCCAGGGTGGAAATCCGGCATTGGTGAAAATGATGTGGCCGCTGGCGAAAGCATGCGACCACTGATCTATTTTTTGATCGCGCAGGCTGATGCGGAGGCGGTGGCTGGAAGGCGGACGATGAAACCCGAACTGTAGTTCCTGTGCCCGCGTCCATTGCACCTTGACGGGCGCGCTTGCCGCGCGCGCCAGCACGGCCGCTTCGAGTTCAACCGTGCAAATGGTTTTGCCACCAAATGCGCCGCCCACCCGCATCGCCTGGACGGAAACGTCTGGCTTGGCCAGTCCGAGTTGCTTGGACAGAACGTCGCGCACAAAGAAGGCATCTTGCGATCCCACCCACATCCGCAATTGATCGGCCTGCACGAACTGCGCGACAGCGACGCGAGGTTCGATTGACAGGTGGGCCGCCGCGGGCAGATCGATGCGCAAATCCACGTCCCATCGGGCCACAGGCGCCAGTGCATCCTTGTGAACGCTGTGCGACAGGGCGCCCTTGGCCAGGCGGCGATCGATATCGATGGCTTCGTCGACGCTGCCTTGATCGAAGCTGCCTTCGATGTCCCATTGAACGGCCAAAGCCACGCTGATGCGATCGAGCGCGCCGGGCGTGGCCGCGAGTATCCCCAGGCCCATGCTCCGGCCCTGTTCAAACAAGGGGTCTTGCACGGTACCGATGAAGCCTTTCACTTGGCGCGCGGCCTGTTCGCTCCAGGCCACCGGGCGTGATGCCAGCTCCGGCGATGCCGGGGCACGCAGGACCCGCCCGAACACCATGCCCGGCAGGCGTATGTCGCCCGCGTAGACGGGTGCTCCGCGCACGATGGCATCGGCTTGCGCCACCAGCGGTGTTTGGCCTATCCATTTTTTTGTGCCGGTTCCGCCGCCAGCGAAGGAACGGAGTTCGGTGGCCGGTATGTCACGGGCCACCCGATGGCCATCGCCTTGGCCGGCGACGAGTGCTTCCCTCAAGGTGGCGCAGGCTTGCGCCAAGGGCAGGGCGAAGTCCTTGATCGACTCGCTGCCCACCGTGGCCCGGACCGGGCCGATGTCGGTCGTTGCTGGCAGGCTGACCTGAAGATCGTCCCACCCGATGCCGAGCTCTTCGCAAGCGATCTGCTTGAGTGCCGTGGAAATGTTCTGCCCCATTTCCGCACGCGGCAAGAACAGCCGGTACTTGCCGTTCTGGTGCCGGATCCAGGCCTGTGCGTCGTCTGCCGAAGCCTCTGGGCGTTTGGGCAACACCGGTATGGCGCATCCCACGGCGAAAGCAACGGTCAGTGCCGCGCCTGATCCCAAAAAGACGCGCCGCTTCATGTGGCGTCTCCCGCCGCGCGGGCAACCGCTGCTCGAATGCGCTGCTGCGTGCCGCAACGGCACAGGTTGCCGCTCAATCCTGCATCGACTTGCTCGCGCGTGGGCTTCGGGTACAGGCGCAACAAGGCGACCGTGCTCATGATCTGTCCCGCCTGGCAATAGCCGCATTGCGGAACGGCTTCATCCAACCAGGCTTGCTGAACGGGGTGGAGTCTGCCGCTTGTTTCGACCAGGCCTTCGATGGTGAGAACCTGTTGCGCGCCCACCTGCGCAACAGGCGTCAGGCAGCTGCGCTGGGCCCGCCCATCAATCAAGACCGTGCATGCGCCACACAAGCCCGCGCCACAGCCGAACTTGGCGCCGGTCAGCCCCAGATGCTCGCGCAAGAAGGTGAGCAATGTTTCCTGCTGCCACAGCTCGGGCACGGCTTGCTGTCGGTCGTTGATCTTGATGTCCATGGCGGGCTCCAGTTGGGTAGAGACCGAATGGTGGCGTACCCATCGCCGCACGGATTGAAGGATCGCGCCACCGTTGCGGAGTTGGACGGCGAGGGTTGCTGCCCCAAAGGCCACACTCAGCGGCAGTCAACTCAAGCCATTACACTGATTGATCCCGTTTTTGATTGACAACTTTCAGCCATGTTCTCGCGCATCCGCTCCGATATTCAATGCGTCCTTGAGCGCGACCCCGCCGCGCGCAGCATCTGGGAGGTGGTCACGTGTTACCCCGGCCTGCATGCTGTCTGGCTGCACCGGCCGGCCCACTGGTGCTGGAACCACGGCTTCAAATGGCTGGGGCGCTTCATTTCGCACATCGCCCGCTGGCTCACCGGCATTGAAATCCACCCCGGCGCCAAAGTCGGCAACCGGGTGTTCTTTGACCACGCCATGGGCGTGGTGGTCGGTGAGACCGCCGAAATCGGTGACGGCTGCACGATCTACCAGGGCGTGACGCTGGGCGGCACTTCGCTCTACAAGGGCACCAAGCGCCACCCCACCCTGGGCAAGGACGTGGTGGTGAGCGCGGGCGCCAAGGTATTGGGCGGTTTTGAGGTGGGCGACGGCGCCAAGATCGGCAGCAATGCGGTGGTGATCAAGCCTGTGCCAGCTGGAGCCACCGCAGTGGGCATTCCCGCGCGCATCATTCAGAGCAAAAAAGACGAAAGCCCGGACGTGGTCGAAGAAGCCAAGCCGAAGTTTGAAGCCTACGGTATCACCCAGGACGACGATCCGCTGTCGCAAGCCATGCGTGGTCTGATCGACAGCGCCTCAGGGCAGGACCACCAGATCG
>JBFHEQ010000264.1:0-5164 GCA_041584075.1 Hydrogenophaga sp. | reverse complement strand
TCGCGACCCACCGCCACCCAGTGCGTCACATCTTCAGCGCTTGCCTGGACCGAAACCACCTCTAGCTCGACCCAAAAAGACGCGCCGTTTTTTCGATGCACCATGAGTTCGGTGCGCGCTTGCCGGGTTTCTTGCAAGTCCTTGGCCATTTCGACCAGCTTGCTCATGGCTGGACCCAGCTCCAGCAGGATGCGTGGGCTCTGTCCAAGGACCTCTTCGCGGCTGTAACCCGTCTGATTTTCAAAGGCATCGTTAACGAACACCATGCCAGGCTCGTCATCAGGCCCCGAACCCGCTTCAGCAATGGCCACGATGTCATTCAACCTGGCCACGCTGGTTTCAAGCAACATCAGGTGGTCTTGCGAGCGCCGGCGCTCGGTGACATCGCGAAAGTACACCGCCAATCCCTCGGCGAAGGGGTACGCACGCACCTCCAGCCATTTGCCCAGCGAAGGAAAGAAATCTTCCAGCTCAATGCGCCGATTGGTGGTGATCGAAAGCTCCAATTGGGTGCGCAACCGTGTCGCCAGGACGGCATGAAAGTCTTGCCAGACGGCCTGCCCCAACAGCTCGGCCGTTGTTTTTTGAAGAAGTCGTTCGCTCTCCTGATTCAGATAGGTGAAACAACACTGCCGATCGAGCGTGACAAAGGCTTCGGTGATGCTGGCCAAGGTGGTTGTCAGCCTCATGGCCAGACGCAGGGTTTCCTGTTGCGCTTGCTTTTGCGCTGAAATGTCCTGCACCGCCCCCTGAATGCGCAGGATGCGTCCGTCTGTAGCGCGCACGGCGTTGCCCACGGTGCGAACCCATTTGGGATTGACATCAGGCGCCTGCACCTGGATCTCTTCATCAAATGCCTCGCCAGTTTGTGCGCATCGCTCCAGCTTCTGGCGGATCCCATCGCGCCACTCGATCCGGCACCGTTGCAACATGCCCGAGAGTCCATCAATGGTCTCACCCGGCTCCAGCCCAAGGATGCTGGCATATTCGTCTGAGTGACTCAGCAGACCGGTGCCGGTATTGACAGACCAGCTACCCACTCCAGCTGTGTGCTCGGTCAGATTCAAACGGCTTTCAATTTCATTCAGCGCATTGCCCAGCTGCTCCTCCCTTCCAGGCCCCAGGCACGCCAACTGCGGTGCTCGAACCAGACCTTGCAGATGTCCGATGTGGGCCGCAAATGCCTGCAAACCCGGCAGCAATGCCTCATGCTCCTCAGCTTCGCGTGGCGCTGCGTCGAGCAGCGCCAGCCAGGTCGGATTCTGGGTATCGCCGGGTGGCAGCGGCAACACGAAACAAAACCGGAGCCGGGCCGGCGATCCGATGAGTGGGCTGGATGCCCATGCCGGGTGAGCAAGAGCGTCCAGCAAGCACCCCTTCAGCGCTGTATCCAGGGCCACCTCCGCACAGAGCGCCACGGCCGCCGCCCGGTGATCAGGCGGCACGCCGCTCGCGCCCATGATCACCGGCCTGCCGGGCAGTCCCTGCACCAACAACGCCATGGACACCCTGCCCAAATGGGTGGCCAAGTGGGCCAGTTGCGCCCAATCGAGACTGGGCGCAGCCGTGTATTCGAGCTCACTCAAGTGCGCTCCTCGTCGGATCGCCCCACACCGGGCCCCTGTTGCACGAGACACCCGTTTTCGTCAGTCAGTGATTTGTACATGCTGTAACACCTGTAACTTTATTGACGGAGAAAATGCCCATTGAACACGATGGACGCGAACCCGTTCGTCGCATCATCCGCTTGGGGTATGGAACCGGGGGATAAGTAACAAAGCTGTTGCCTTTTGTAGCTTCTGTATTACTATTGGAAGAACAGTATATTCCCACGCTCCAGACGCTTTCCTATCGGGACGTGGGCCTGAGGACAAAAAAAGGGGTGAACGTGAGCGCACTGGCAGAACTCCGGCAGTACAGCGATGTATCCAGCCTGAAATCCGCATTGCATCAGCTGTGCGGTCAGTTTGGGCGGATCATGCGGCTAGACATCCTGACGGCTATCCACGAAGGCACCACTCAGGCCATCTGCTTTTTGCGAATGGAGAGGCCCGAGCAAGAACAGCAACTCATGAAAACGCTGGGGGTTGGTCGTTTCGGCGGAGAAGTAGTGTTTGTGCTTGACCTCGATGCGCCCTCGGCCCGCAAAGACCCGGGCCCCTCCTCGCAGTGGGCTGATTCCGATTTCTAGCCACAAGCCCGGCCCGAACCTGATCGAGGCGTGCCTGAGACCCGCGCCCCCTGTTTCAAATACGAAGCGATTGCCGTCTGTAACGCTTTAGGCCTTCCCTTCGAACAGCAGACCCCATGGCAACACTCAGCGTTGGGTGGGGCCTTGGGTGACCGGCCACGCACCTTCCAGAAAATGCGTTCACAGACACTGGCTTTCGGTCATCTGGCCTTGCAGGCAGGCGGTCACCCTGCATGAAGCGACAGAGGTGAATCCGCTTTGAATGCGCAAAGCGCTCGCCAGGCGTGCCCCCGCCATGTTTGCGCGGGTACTTTCGTCGACAAGTTGAAAAGCCCCATACCCACCTCCCCCGAAGGATCCACAAACCCGCGGCTTACTCCGTAGAACAAACGTGAGACCGTCTGGATTTCGCTGCTGTTGGTCTTTGCGGAAGGCTGCGGGTCTGCGGGCAACGGGGGGCCACGTTTCCCGGGCCCTATAACAACGGACGCAACTCCCGCGCGGCATCCAGCAGCAAAGGCAGCAAGTCATGTCGCATCACATCGGGCGCCAAACGCTCAGGCGAGGCAACCACGTTCAGTGCAGCCACAGTCCGGCCTTTCATGTCGCGCAGGGGAACCGCGAGTGCGTGCACGCCGAGTTCATGTTCCTCGCTGGCGAGAGCGAGATCGTCGTTGCGCACCTGCGTGATCGTGGTGCGAAAAGCTCTGTGTTCCACAACCGTTCTGGGCGTGAGCCGAGCCAATTCTCGGCCTTTGAGCCAGGCACTGAATTCGGCTCGCGGCATAGCGGCCAGCAACACACGCCCGGTGGACGTTGCGTGCACCGGCAGGCGCGCGCCCAGGTGCAAGCCATACGCCATGAGCCGCTGCCCCCCGACGGAGGCGCTGCGGGCCACGATGACCACCTCGTCGCCATCGAGCACCACCGCTGAAAACGATTCCCGGGTTTGGGCGGCGAGGCGGTTGAGTGTGGGTTGCAGCAAGCGCGGCAAACGGGCCGAAGCCAGGTAACTGCCCGAAAACCGCAACACCTTGGCCGACAGCCAGTAGTGGCTGCCATCGGTATCGAGATAACCCAGATGGGCCAATGTCAACAAATGACGGCGGGCGGCTGCCCGCGTCAGCCCCGCCCTGTCGGCTGCCTGCGTGGCGTTGAGGCGCTGGCGCTCTGTATCAAAGCTCTCGAGTACAGCCATGCCTTTGGCCATGCCTTCAATGAGATCGGCTTTGGCGATGGGTGTATGGCTCATGGTCGGTCAGTGGGCTGCGAATACCTGCGCGATCATCGCACAACCGAGCCAATGATCGCACAAAGAGCGGAATGCAGTATTGCCCGCTTGGCCGCGTTTGCCTAACCTCAGGGCTTCTTCAACCAACCAGAGACAAGCCCCCCTCGCCACAGCCACAACCCAAGAAACCGCCGACCCGGCTAAACCGCACGGCCAGTTTCGACCCCACTGAAGGGCGGCGGAGAAGGCGGTATACGGGGCAGCCAAACCATGCGAACACAAGTTGCCATCATCGGCGCAGGCCCTTCCGGGTTGCTGCTCGGCCAATTGCTCCACAAGGCCGGCATCGACGCCATCATTCTCGAACGGCAAAGCCCGGAATACGTGCTGGGGCGCATCCGCGCAGGCGTGCTGGAGCAAGTCGCGACCGATTTGCTGGACGAAGCCGGCGTGGGCCAGCGCATGCACGCCGAAGGCCTGGTGCATGGCGGCTTCGACATGCTGTTTGGCGGCGTGCGCCACCGCATTGATCTGGAGAAACTGACCGGCGGCAAAAAGGTCATGGTGTATGGCCAGACCGAAGTCACACGCGATCTGATGGACGCCCGCACCGAAGCCGGCTTGCCCTCGGTGTACGAGGCGGTCAACGTGCAGGTGCACGACTTTGATTCCAAGTCTCCCCGTGTGACCTACGAAAAAGACGGGAAGAGCCACACCATCGAATGCGATTTCATCGCCGGGTGCGATGGTTTTCACGGCGTGTGCCGCGCCAGCGCACCACGCAGTGCCATCAAGGAATTTGAAAAGGTCTACCCCTTTGGCTGGTTGGGCATGTTGTCCGATACCCCGCCGGTGCACCACGAACTGATCTACGTGAACCACCCCCGGGGATTTGCCCTGTGCTCTCAACGCAGCGAAACCCGCAGCCGCTATTACCTGCAAGTGCCGTTGACCGACAAGATCGAACAATGGACCGATGACGCCTTCTGGCAAGAACTCAAGCTGCGCCTGGACCCACAAGCCGCAGAGCAACTGGTGACCGGGCCCAGCATCGAAAAGAGCATCGCACCCTTGCGCAGCTTTGTGACCGAGCCCCTGCGCTTTGGTCGCATGTTCCTGGCGGGCGACGCGGGCCACATCGTGCCCCCCACGGGCGCCAAAGGCCTCAACCTCGCAGCCACCGACGTGAAGTACCTGATGGACGCGTTTGTGGAGTTTTACAAAGACAAGTCCGAAGCCGGTATCGATGCGTATTCGGAACGCTGCCTCAAGCGCATCTGGCGGGCCGAGCGCTTCTCGTGGTGGTTCACATCGATCATGCACCACTTCCCTGAAGAAGGCGCCATCAACGCCAAGCTGCAGGAAGCCGAGCTGGACTACCTGATGCACTCCGAGGCCGGGCAACGCACCATTGCAGAGAACTACGTGGGCTTGCCACTGGATTTCGCCGAGTAAGCCCACCCCTGCGCCGCCTTCGGCGCTGTCGCCCGTTTTCATGGGTGGGTTGCGGCTTGCGGTAAATTGTTCGTTTGCCCGACAACCGCAGAGACCGATTCACCATGATGCCTTCCAGCCCACAGAAACCGCTCAAACCTTTGCGGGGCGTGCGCGTCCTGAGCCTGGCGCTCAACCTGCCCGGGCCTGCTGCCTTGATGCGCCTGAAGGCCATGGGCGCCATTTGCACCAAAGCCGAACCACCGGGGAAAGACCCCGCCTCCAGCGGTGACCCCATGGGCGCCTAC
>JBFHEQ010000263.1:0-5165 GCA_041584075.1 Hydrogenophaga sp. | reverse complement strand
CCGGCGGCATGCTGCTGGGCTGGATCGCCGGCGGCATGCTGGTCACCGACCCGGTCTTCGCCAACCCCGAGCAGTGGCAGTGGATGGCCAAGATCCCGCAATCGTCCGTTGTGAAATACGGCGCGGCGGTGGCCGGCGCGCTGCTGGTGCTGGTGATCGGCAAGGCCCTGGCGAGCAAACAGCCTCCTGCCGAGGCTGCCTGACACCGCCAGAGCCGGTGCGGTGCACCGCACCGGCTCACGCTGAACGGCTGCCCGGTGCTATGCTGCCCCCATGAAACTCATCCTGACCTGGCTGCTCGCCGCCTGCGCCCTGCTGATGGTGGCTTACCTCTACCCCGGCGTGGAAGTGCGCAGCTTCCCCTCGGCGCTGATCGCCGCCGCCGTGATCGGCCTGTTCAACATGTTGCTGCGCCCGGTGCTGGTCGTGCTCACGCTGCCCGTGACGGTGGTGACACTTGGCCTGTTCCTGTTCGTGATCAACGCCCTGCTGTTCTGGGCGGCGGCCAGTGTGCTCGACGGTTTTTACGTCGCCGGCTTCTGGGCCGCCCTGCTGGGCTCGGTGATCTACTCGCTGCTGATGCTGGCGGTCAACACCGCCCTGCGCTCAATTCTCGCGCGCTGACGCTTTCAGCTGCGCCTCGACCTCGCGCCGGCGCACATCCACGATCGCGAGCTCCATGGCGTCGGCCTGGCGATCGGCCGCGGGGAGACTCTGTGCGGCTTTGAAGCGGGCTGCCGCCCCTTCAAAGTCCAGCACCGCCGCCCGCGCTTCGGCTTCGGAACGCACCGAGCGCAACCGCTGACCACTGGCCGCCTGCACCCGGGACAAGGTCTGCCAGGCCAGCGCATCGCGGGGGTGGCCCACCACCCAGTTCTGCAAGGCACCGGCTGCGGCCTGCGGCGTCTGCGCGGCGAGTGCGGCCACCGCTCCCATCAGAAGCTGCGCCCGGCTGTTGCCCGCCAGCGCCTGGTCGCGCAGTGCCGGCAGCCGGGCATCTTGAGCGCCATTCGGTGCGGTGACCAGCACTTCGATCAACAACGCATCCACCACCTGCACACCCTCGGGCGGCACAACATCACGCAACGACTGCGCCAGTTTCAGCGCCAGCGCATGCCGATTCAACCGCAGGGCCGACAACGCGGCCGCGTAGCGATCGCCCAACGAAGCCGAACCCGCCTGACCCGCCTGCAACCAGGCACTCCAGCGGTCGGGTGCGTTGTCGGCCAACACGCGCGAGCGCGCCGCCATCAGCGTGTGCAAGGTCTTGGACACGCCCGTGTCCAAGCGCGGCGTCACCGGTGCGGAGCGCAGCGGACCCACGGGTCCAGCCGATGCTGCCTTGGCGCCCAGGGGCAAACGGGCGCGCATGTCGGCGATGCGCTCGGTGGTAAGCGGGTGGCTGCGCAGATACGGAAACGCGCCATCATCGTTCAGGCGTGAGGCCTGCTGCAGCTTGTCGAACATGCTGACAAAACCCTGCCCTTCAAAGCCGGCATCGGTCAACACGCCAAACCCAACCCGGTCGGCCTCTCGCTCCATGTCCCGCGAAAAATTCAGCTGGTTTTGCACCGCGAGCGCCTGGCTGCCCGCGATGGCCGCGTTGGCCACGTCCACGTTGTTGCGCGCGGCCAGCGCCCCCAGGATCATGGCACCCATCAGCCAGGGCGCGTCGCGGTTCTGACGCGCGATCATGCGGGCGATGTGGCGCTGCGACACATGGCTCATCTCGTGTGCCAGCACACTGGCGAGCTCTTCGGGCGTCTCCGTCACCGCGATCAGGCCCAGGTTCACCCCCATGTAGCCGCCCGGTAAGGCAAACGCATTCACGTCCTTGACGCGGTTGATCAGCAACTCCCAGGCCAAGCGCTCCGACAGTTCGGGCGGCACATCACCGCGCGCACGGCCCGCCGCCAGCAGCGGTTTCCAGATCGCCTGCAGATAGTCCACCAGCACCGGGTCGTCCAGATAGTCCGGGTCCTGGTAGAGCTGGCGGGCAATGCTGTCGCCGAGCCGGCGCTCGTCGGCGATCGACATGTCGGAGCCGTCACCCAGCCCGGGCAGGCTGCCCGAGGCCAGGGGCGGTGTGGCGGCCTGCGAGGTTGATGGGGTCGGTGTGTTCGCCGTGGCCGGTGCCGGTGTCTGGGCCTGGGCCCGGGCCAACACCCAGGGCTGGGACGCCAGCACTGCCGCCAGCGCTGTGACCGTGAGGCGCTGCCGCAACGGGTGAGCGGGTTTCAGGGGGCGCTGGGCCATGGAAGCAGATGCGTTCATCCCCGTATGATGCCGCTAACGACCCAAGGTTTCCGTAAAGCGCAAGCAAATCTCGCCATGACCGACCCAACACCCGCCATCGCCCCCCTGGTCCCCGCTCCGGCCGACGGCCCTGCGGGTAAGAGCCCCTTGACGCACTTCGACGCCCAGGGCCAGGCCCACATGGTGGACGTGGGCGACAAAGCCAGCACCAAACGAACCGCAGTGGCCGAAGGCCGCATCACCATGGAGCCCGCCACCCTCGCCCTGATCCAGAGCGGCACCGCCAAAAAAGGCGACGTGCTCGGCATCGCCCGCATCGCCGGCATCCAGGGCGCCAAACGCACCAGCGACCTGATCCCCCTCTGCCACCCCATCGCCCTCACCCGCGTGGCCGTCGAATTCGAAGTGGAAGAAGCTACCCACAGCGTGCTCTGCCGCACCACCGCCGAATGCACCGGCCAGACCGGCGTGGAAATGGAAGCCTTGTCGGCTGTATCAGTCGCGCTGCTGACGATTTACGACATGTGCAAGGCGGTGGACCGGGGGATGACCATTGGCGGGGTCAGGCTGGTGGAGAAGCTGGGGGGGAAGAGCGGGCATTTTGTGGCGGAAGTCCCCTAGGAGCCCAAAGCTGCGGTGGACACATGCCCGCCGCGAGCAACACCTCCCACAGGGCAGGCGTGCCTCAACGGCACTCGGACGGCATGTATTTCGCGGGCATCGCGGTCGCAGCGGCAGCCACGGTCCGGTTGCCCAGGTTGCGTGCCGTCGCAATCACATTGGTCGCTGACGTGCAAGCCCAATCGATGGAGCCGGTCGAAGCGGGCGTGGGCGTGGTCACCACACCGCCAACCATCACGTTGGGGGCCAGATTGAATGTGAAACCATCGAGCGTGGTTGGGATGCCGTTGCCGGCCGTGCCCGCCACCGCCACAGAAATCACCCAGTTGGTAGCCCCTGCAGGGAAAGCAGGACAGTCGACTCCGGTTGGAGGAACCCCGCCAGCGGCCGCGTTGTACACACAGTAGTTGCGCACGTATTTGGACTGTTTTTCGGCCACGGGAATGTCATTGACCGCCTGGGCGGCGGATTGCAAACCGTTGGTGCCATTGGTTTGGTATGCCTCACTGATCAGGCTCTTTGCCGACGCCCCTGCGATGATCGCCTCTGAGACTTTGGCCCGCACTGCATAGTCTTGGTAGGCGGGCAAAGCCACCGCAGCCAAAATGCCGATGATCGCCACAACGATCATTAATTCGATGAGGGTGAACCCTCGATGAATCTGTCGCATCATCAACTCCTTTAAAAACCATCGCCTTTGAGAAAGCCCTGAATCTGGCCTTGCCTGTCGAGCAAAGCCACCCAGTCCTGCCGGCCCACCACGGGCAAGTAGCGCCAGTCGGTCAGGTTGCTGCCCCGATCCCTGGCAATTTTTTCAGCCACGGTTTCTTGATCCGGGTATTTCTGGAAGAACAGATCCAGCGCCTTGGAACGCTTCAGAGAGCCCAGAGCGGCATCACCCTCGTATGGGATGTAAAACTCCGGGCGCTCTGCATAATCTCTTCCGCCTTCGATTGCTTCGAACAACACGGCGTTTTTCTCCTCGACGCTTTCAGGCCGGCGCAGCGCGACGGTCCGCACGCCGCCGAACCGCAAGGGCTGCAACGCCGAGGGCAATGGTTTCAGCGAAGCGTGGTCGATATCGGCCGACATCACCACTTGAAACCGGTCCACCTCAAAGGCCAGATAGAGCGGGCGTGCTTGCCAGGACGTCCACGCGCCGTAGCAAATGGCCAGTACTTGAACCAACGCAACCAGACCCAGATCAAGCCAGAGTTCGCGTTTGGGCTTGACCGGGTTGAAAAGCACCAAGGTCAGTAGGGGTCCACAAACCACGTCCACACCCACGATCAGCAGAAACAACTCGCGCCCGCCGGACAGTTCGCGGTAGGGGTAGGGATACCACAACCCCAAGACCACCCAGGCAAAAACCATTGCCACCAGCACGCTGCACAGCAAATGCACGCCTGCAGCATTGAGCGCTGCATGGAAACGGGAATCAAACTTCATGAATCAACTTTGACGTGTCAGATTGGTATCTGTGGGTCAAAAAAAAGAGCGCCGAGGCGCTCTTTTCCAACAGACCACCTCGATCAAAAGATCAACGGCACTCGGAAGGCATGTACTTGGCGGGCATCGCGGTTGCTGCAGCCGCAACAGTGTTATTCGTAAGGCCACGGCCGGCAGCGGCCACGTTCGTGGTGGAGGTGCAAGCCCAGTCGATCGCGCCACGCGATGCGCCGGTTGGGACAGCATTGGCGACGTTGGGAGCCATGTTAAAGGTGAAGCCGTTCAGGCCGGTGGGAATACCGTTACCGGCCGTGGCGGCCACCGCAACTGAAACCACCCAGTTGGTTGCTCCAGCAGCGGTGAAAGCACCGCATTCGGCTGCAGCGGGCGGCACACCGCCAGCTGCATTATCGAACACGCAGTAGTTCAACACATACTTCGACGCTTTTTCAACACGTGGCGTGGCGTTGATCGCCGTAGCGGCGGAGCCCAAGCCGGTAGTACCGTCGGACTGGAAAGCCTCGCTCAAGACGCCTTTGGCCGCAGAGCCTGCGATCACGGCTTCAGAGACCTTTGCACGCACGGTGTAGTCTTGGTAAGCAGGCAGTGCCACAGCAGCCAGAATACCGATGATGGCCACCACGATCATCAATTCGATGAGGGTGAAACCTTTTTGCATGGAACGCTTCATGAGAAAACTCCTTGAATGGGGGGAAACAATAACCACGATGGGTAGAAGACAAGTTGTATGCAGCAGGGACCGTGCCAACAGGAAATAGGGGGGATTTCCTGCGCTATTTCACGGTTGAGGCCCTTCGGGTGACATTTTTTGCGGCCTG
>JBFHEQ010000262.1:0-5220 GCA_041584075.1 Hydrogenophaga sp. | reverse complement strand
GCGGTGCACGGGGTTCCCTGCGACTGCATCAGCCATCGTAGCCAGGTATCGTTCCACATCGTCCGGGTGCGCGTCGTGGCGGGCGTCTTCGAGGGTAGGGGGGCCTAGCGAAGGGTCTCTTCCCATGATTTGGTACAGCGCCCTCGACCAGGTCGCCGTTCCGTCGTCTACCGATCGCTCCCAGCTGCCCATCAGGGCCAGTGACTGGGCTCGATCCAGCCTTGCCGCCGTTCTTTCGAGCGTGATCAGTGCGTTTTCGCGCTCGGCCTCCACCCGGACGCGTTCGCTCAAGTCAATGGCGACCACCAGTTCCGCTTCTTTGCCTTCGTAAGTCAATCGTTGGGATGTGATGTCCACATACCGTATGCGACCGGACTTTTCAGTGTGCTGCCAGACGCCGGCCCGGTCCCGTCCAAAGCCATCATTGGTGAACTCCCGTCGCTGCAACCGGGCCTTTTCGGCCGGTGAGCGAATGTCGTAGATGGTCAAGGACCGGAACTCTTCCAGGGTGTAGCCGTATTGTTCGCAAGCGGCATGGTTCACGTGCAGGAATCGGCGCGTGTGTACGTCGAACACCCACATCGGCTGGGGGTTGCCCTCAAACAGCAGGCGAAAACTGTCGAGCAATGCCTTTTCCTTTTCCTGAGCGCTTCTCTGTTCACTGATATCGCGCTCAACGGCCACCCAGTGGGTGTAAAGTCCGTCATTGCCCTCCAGTGGGACGATGTTCATGTCCAGCCAGATGGGCTCGCCGTCCTTGGTGAAGTTGAGAACTTCGGCCCGCACTGGCTGCCATCGTTTGAGAGCCTCGCCCACTCGTTGGAGTTCCGTATTCCTGGATTCTGCTCTTTGCAGGATTCGGGGTGATTTTCCGATGACTTCTGCCGCGCTGTAGCCTGTGACGCGCTCAAATGCACGGTTCACATAGATGATCCTCGGGCCAGGCTCATCGAGCGGCTCTGCTTCGGTGATGATCACGACGTCGTTCAGGTTGTCTACCGAGCGTTGCAGCAGCTTGAGTTCGATCTCTGCCTTCAGGCGTTCTTCCTTGGCATCCAGAACGTCAAGGGCGCCCGAAACGCTCCGTGCGATGGAAGTCAAGAGTTGCTGTTCATGGCTTTCAAAGTGGCCGATTTCCGTGGTCAGAAAGATCAAAGTGCCATAGATCCGGCCTACCTGAAAAACTGGCGCCGCCATCGCCGATCGATAACCATTTTCGATTGCTTCCAGGGTCCAGGCATCCGGCTCGGGAACCGATGAGAGGTCGTTGGCAACCTGTATGCCTCCGCTTCGAATGGCCGCCAAGGCCTCTGGTTGGGGTTGCTGACGAACGGTAGAGAGGCGTCTCATCAGGTCGGTATCGGCTTGATCTTGCGCGGCGCTGGCCATGGCTTCGAGCTGGCCTGATGCCTCATCATGCCGGACGAACAGAGTCATGCGCATCCCGCCGACGGTGACTGCGAGATCGCAAATTTTCTGGAGAATGTCGGAGACACGCGTGGCGCCCAACAGCATTTCGTTGATCTGACTTTGCAAGGCAAACATGCGCTGCAGGCGTTGCCGTCGTGAAACGTCTTGCCAGGCCCCTGACAAAACAGCGTCCTTCGCACTGCCACCCGACTGGCGCAGGCAGAATTCCTCGATCCAACGAAGTCGGCCATCGGGCAGCCTGACTCTGAAGATCAGCCGACCCTCTTCACCGCTGGCGGCAATGTGCTTGTGGTGTGCTCTAAGGGCTTCAAGGTCTTCCGGGACCACCATGGCTCGGGCCTGATCGAGCCCTATCTCAAGACTTGCTTCGCCCAGCCCCAACATGCCCGCTGCGGTGTCGTTCAGTGTGACCCGGTGGCTGAGCACATAGAAACCCATGCCCGCCAGCCGCTGAGCGCGATGAACTTGTTCGTCCTTGTTTTTCAGGCGCCAGAGGAGTTGTCGGAATCCGGTGTCCAGCTCGGCGAACTCCTTGGTCCATGTCCGCAAGGCGGTCCCAGGGGCGCGGCCATCCAGGGCCGCAAGTTCCATGCGGCGGTGAAGCTCATTGAGGGGCCCGATGATGAGCCAGTAAGACAAATACCATGCCATCAGCAATCCCAGGACTGACACGAATGCAAGAATCTGGAGCTGCCGGTTCAGCCGTGCCACGATGGGTTCGAGACTGTCGTCCAGTCGCGCGCTAACGACCACTTTCATCGCGCCGTTGGAAGCCTGACCCACGTTCCGAATTTCCCGAATCCAGCCCGTGTTGCCGTCGTTCGGAAGCGAAAGGCCTAGCGGACCGATGTGCGGCAAGGCGTGGATCACCGCCGGATCCGCGAACAGCGCACCGATGGCGCTTTCGTGGGCGTGGTTGGACGCCAAAAGCAATCCATCTCGGTCGAGAACATCGACCTGAAGATGTTCATCCAATCCGATGCCTTGCATCGTGCTAAGGCCCGCTTGCAGGTCCATCGAGACGAAGGCGATACCCACCAGTTGGTTGCTGGGGTCCATGACCGGCATGCCAAACCCCAAAGTGGGCTTTTGGGATACCCGGCCTATCATGAAATTGCCGATCGCGAACTGTTGCGTCTCTGCGGCGCGGCGAAAGTAGTGTCGGTCGGCCACATTGGTCGGGGTGGATCCCGCGAGAGCGACACATGTCACATCGCCATTGAGGTCGGCAAAGCCGATGTTGGCGAAATTTGATGGACGCGTGAGTATGGTGCCGAGGAATTCCGGGCAAAGGTCTCGAAGCTCCTTGCGCCGCACGGCTGGCCCGCTGGCCAGGGTTTCCAGAACGTTGCGCACCCCGGTCACCATGTTTTCTTGGCTCACCCGGGCCAGGGCCGCAGCGGTTCGCACTTCCTCATTGAGGTGCGCACGCTCGTCCTTCATCTCATGTTGGTGGCTGTAAATCACCATGCCGAGGCTGGGCAGGATGGCCACGACCACCAACAGGAGCAGAAGTTTGCTGATTCCGACGTTTCGAATGGCCATGCTTAAGCTTGAGTGTATGGGACCGATATGAGGGGGGCGACTGGCTTGCGCGGGCGATGTTCAAACGATTCGATCGTCAAATTTTTTCCCCGTATTCCTTCAGCGCATTGGGGGCAATGCTCCAATCTCACCAACAACATGGATTTCTTGCGAAACTTTAGACTCAGATGCAGTGGCGTGCCCAGATTTTGTTTCGGGCTGCAGACCTTCTCAAATCTCCCAAGGAGTCGCCCATGACGACAGAATCTGAGTTGGCCCCGCGCATTCTGATTGTTGACGACGAAGCGGCGCAATGCCGAGCGCTGGTCGATTTGCTCAGCCAGCAGGGCTACGAGACCGTCGGTTGTGAATCTCCGGGTGCAGCGCTGGAAAGGCACGATCTCGCGACTTTCGATCTGTTGATCACTGATTTGCAGATGCCAGGGATGAGCGGCACGGACCTGATTCAGGCCGCGCTTGCGGTGAACCCCCATTTGGCCGCCATATTGATGACCGGACACGCCAGCGTTGACAGTGCCGTGCTTGCCATGCGCAATGGGGCGGTGGACTATGTGGTCAAGCCTTTCAGGCTCAGCACCATTTTGATGGTGGTGCAGCGGGCGTTGGATGTATGCCAGCTTCGGCGCAGCAATGCTGCATTGCAGGGGGCTTTGCAGCGGCAAAACGATGAGTTGTTGCTCGTCAATAAAGAGCTGGATGCGTTTGCCGCTCGATTGTCACATGATCTTCGTGGGCCGATCCATAGCATGCGGGGCGTCCTGAGCACGCTGAGCACGGAGGCTGCATCCTCTTTGTCAGACGATCTTCTGCAGATGGTTTACATGGGTATCGGCTCGGGCGATGTGGCGCTGAAGATGGTTCGCGACTTGCTCGATTTTGCGCGACTGGGCAGTCGGGACATGCCGATGGACAGGGTGGATCTTTCGGCGCTGCTTGAGATCACCTTGCCGGCGCTGCGCGCCGAGTTGCCTTCGCAGGGCTGTGAGATTGTTGTGGGAAGAATGCCCAGCGTATGGGGGCACGAGGGGCTGCTTCAACAGGCATTTTTGAACCTTCTCGGAAACGGAATCAAGTATTCGGGCGAGCATCCGCATCCCAGGGTGGAGGTGACCAGTGAAGCCCAGTCAGGTGGATTCCACGTCATCCGGATTTCGGACAACGGCGTGGGCTTCGATCCGGCGCAGGCTTCGCAGCTTTTTAAGCCATTTCAGCGCTTGCATTCTGAGGCCAGCTTCAAGGGAGAGGGCATGGGATTGGCAAACGTGAAGCGCATCATCGAGCGCCACGGTGGACAAGTGTCCGCCGAAGGACGCCCGGGGGAAGGCGCCATTTTCAAAGTGCTGCTGCCATCAGGTCTCCCTGCAGCAGATACGGATCGATTCACGCTGACGGAAGGTGCGAGCAGGCAATAGGCCCCATGACCTTGGGGCCGCAGCGGGCGGTCGATAATCGAGCCAATGCTATCCGCCACCGTCCGCACTTCCCAACCCCTGGCCAGCGGCCTGCTGCTTGCTGGCGCGGGTTCCATCGCCTTCAGCGGCAAGGCCATCATCGTCAAGCTGGCCTACCGTTACGGCGTGGACGCGGTCACCCTCATCATGCTGCGCATGCTGTTTGCGCTGCCCCTTTTTCTCGCGCTGTCCTGGTGGGCCAGTCGGGGCAAGCCGCCGCTGACCCGCCGCGACTGGCTGGGTGTGCTGGGCCTGGGCCTGACCGGTTATTACCTGGCGAGTTACCTCGATTTCTGGGGTCTGCAGTACATCAGCGCCAGCCTGGAGCGTCTGGTGCTGTACCTCAACCCCACCCTCGTGCTGGTGCTGGGCTGGGTGATCTACAAACGGCGCATCACGCCTTTGCAGGCCTGGGCCATGGCGGTGAGCTATGCGGGCGTGTTGCTGGTGTTCGGCCACGAGGTCGGGCTGCAAGGCCCCGATGCTGCGCTCGGCACCCTGCTGGTTTTCATGAGCGCAGTGAGTTACGCCATCTATCTGCTCTACAGCGGGGAAATGGTCAAACGCCTGGGCTCCCTGCGCCTGGTCGGCCTGGCCACGAGCGCCGCCTGTGGATTTGTGCTGCTGCAGTTTGCGCTGCTGCGCCCGCTGGACACGGCGTTTGCGGTGGCGCCCGAGGTGATCCAGCTGTCGCTGCTCAACGCGGTGCTGTGCACGTTTGCGCCGGTGCTCATGGTGATGATGGCCATCGAGCGCATCGGTGCCGGGCTGGCCGCGCAGACCGGCATGATCG
>JBFHEQ010000261.1:0-5220 GCA_041584075.1 Hydrogenophaga sp. | reverse complement strand
GCCGGCCAAGACCTTGCCCGGCTGGCTGGGCGCCTGGCTCAGTGGCCAGGCCCTCGTGGCTCCCGCGGCCCCGCCCGGCTTGCGCGGATGGCCCCGTCCAAGCCTGACATCCCATGCAGGGCCTCCGGTCTGAAGGACACCCCGGTGGCTCTGGCTGCATCGGGTGCGACACGCGTGAACCGCCCTTCGTAGAATGGATCCACAGGCCCTGAACCGGGGCCCAGGAGGAGCTGTCATGACACCGATGTCCCTGTCGACACCGCAACGCCTGCTCGTTGCCACCGATTTCTCTCCCGCCGCCGTTCTGGCGGGTCAGCGGGCCGCCCGCATCGCGCGCCAGTGCCAGGGGCAGTTGCGCTTGCAGCATGTCATGAGCACCAGCCTCTTGAACGATTTGCGAGACTGGATGGTGCCCGGTCAACCCTGGCAGGAGCGCGTACGCCAGCAAGCCGCGGCGGCGCTCAAGCTGGAGGCCAGAGCCCTTCAGGGCGATGAACCGCAGGCATCGATCGAAACCCGGCTCGTCGACGGTGCACCGGTACAAGGCATCACCGAGACGGCGCGCGAATGGCCGGCCGATCTGCTGGTGGTGGGTGCACGCGGCGACAACCCTCTGCACCATTTGCTGATCGGCACCACCGCCGAGCGCCTGTTGAGCAAATCCGATCGTCCCATGCTGGTGGTGCGCAGTGAACCCGAGGACGATTACCAGCGCGTGCTGGTGCCCGTGGATTTTTCCCCCTGGTCGGAATCCGCCATCCCGCTGGCCCGTGCGATGGCGCCCGGGGCCCATCTGGTGCTCATGCACAGTTTTTCGATTCCCTTCGAAGAAAAACTGCGCTTCGCCGGTGTCGATGACGACACCCTGGGTCACTACCGTGAACGGGCGCGCCAGGACGCCAGCGACCACCTCAACGCCCTGATCGACCGCCACAGCCTGCAACCCCATGAATTCACGCTCAGCCTTTCGGAAGGCGACGCTCCCGCCCATATCCTGCGGGTGGCCACCGAGCGCGAATGCGACCTGATCGTGATCGGCAAGCACGGGCGACAGGCAGCCGAAGAATTGCTGCTGGGCAGCGTGACGCGCAACGTGCTGGCCGAAGCACACTGCGACGTGCTGGTGTCCACGCACCGGGATTGAGCGAGGCCTCCCCGGTCAAATGCGGGGATCGCAGACAATGACCACCCCATGAGCAACGCCAGCCCCACCGATCACGACATGCCTTCACTCGAGAGCGTGCCGCCAGGCCTGTACCGCCATTACAAGGGCGGCTGGTACGAAGTGATGGACACCGTGCGCTGCAGCGAGACCCTGCAGGGCATGGCGCTGTACCGGGCGTTGTACGGTGCCTTTGGCCTCTGGGTGAGGCCTGCGACCATGTTTTTGGAGTCGGGGGACTTTCAGGGCCTGGTCCAGCTTCGCTTTGCGCGGCACGATCCTGCGCAGGTACCGCTGGGCGATCTGCCCACCGCCCGGGCCCTGACGGCCCATTTGCGTGGTCTGGCATGCCGGCGCGGCCTCGATCTGGACAGCGCCCTGCGCCCACCTCCGCCGGAGCCACAGACCTGCTGTGGCCGCGGCTGCAACGGCTGCGTGTGGGAGGGGTTCTATGTGGCCCTGGAACACTGGCGCACAGAAGCCGTGGCGCTGCTGCGAGGCTGAGGCACCGGCATCAAAGCCGGTCTCTGCGAGAAAGATGCCCGCCAGACGGCTGCTACCATGACGCCTGGATCCCGTTCAAGGAAAATGCCTTTGATGGAAGAGCCCCCCACCGACGTCCTGAGTCGCCTGGAAAAACGCATCTGGGGTACGCCCCAGACGCCTCATTCGCTCTGGCAGGCTGCCGGGCTGCGGTTTGTTCGCACGGTGCTCATCCTCGTCCGCGACCTGGCGTTTGGGCAGCTCACCTTGCGTGCCATGAGCCTGGTCTACACCACGCTGCTGTCCATCGTGCCGCTGCTGGCGTTGAGCTTCTCGGTGCTCAAGGCGTTTGGCGTGCACAACCAGATCCAGCCCCTGCTGGTCAACCTGCTGACCCCGCTGGGGGAACAGGGCACCGTGGTGGCCCGACAGATCGGCGAGTTCATCGAACGCATGAACGTCGGTGTGCTCGGCGCCCTGGGGCTGGCCCTGCTCCTGTACACCTCGATCTCGCTGATGCAGAAGATCGAGGAGTCGCTCAACTACATCTGGCATGTATCCCAACACCGGCCGCTCGGTGAGCGCTTCAGCCGCTACCTCAGCGTGCTGCTGGTCGGGCCCATCCTCGTGTTTGCGGCGCTGGGCGTCACGGGCGCCCTGCTGAAGTCCGATGCCCTGAGCCAGCTGCTGTCGGTGGACGCTCTCGACCAGACGGCCAAGCTGATCGGCGAAATCACGCCCTATCTGCTGGTGATCGCCGCCTTCACCTTCATCTACCTGCTGCTGCCGAACGCGCGCGTCAAACTGGGAGCGGCCTTCGCGGGCGGTGTGGTTGGCGGCATTGTCTGGCAAACCGCCGGCTGGGTTTTTGCGACCTTTGTCGCCTCGTCGGGCCAGTACGCGGCCATCTATTCCAGCTTTGCGATCCTGGTGCTGTTCATGATCTGGCTCTACGTGAGCTGGCTGATCGTGCTCTTCGGAGCCAGCGTGGCTTTTTATGTGCAACACCCGGAATACCTGTACCTCGATGCAGGCGAACCGCGCCTGAGCAACCGCGTGAGGGAACGCCTGGCACTCTCGGCCATGTACTTGACGGCGGCCCGGTTTCTCTCCGGCCAACCAGCGCCTTCGCTGGAAGACTTCACACACCAGATGGGTGTGCCCATGCACGTGCTGACCGTTGTGCTGGAGGCGCTGCAAGAAGAAGGACTGGTGGTGACCAGCGGCGACGAGCCGGTGCGCTATCTGCCAGCACGCGACCCGTCGGCGATCACGGTGACCCAGGTCATGGGCGCCATTCGCCGCGCAGGAGAAGCGCGCTTCTTCCAGCCCGCCACCCTGCCCACGATCGCCAGCGTCAACAGCGTGCTGGACCACATGCAGTCCGCTGTCGAAACGGCTGCCGGTTCGATCAGCTTGCGCGAACTGGTGAGCAAGAACGACGCAAGCTCCGATTCCGGCGCCCCTGCGATCCCTCGGCAGACGCCGTCTGCAGGCCCCTCAGAGACGGTGATCTGAGGGCACGCAGCCCCAGACGATGGCGCCTCTACCATCCCGCGCCGCCACACAACCCGCGTCCAGACACCTGCATGGGGCATACCCTGAGCGTTTGCCATCTGTTCGGCACCCGCAAACGCGCGGGATGCACCCACAATGGTTGACGAGGGCCTGTTGACAAGCACCCGCGGCCGGACCCGAGGAGACCTTGCATGCCGATGAAACAGCTTTCCGGACTCGATGCCGCCTTTCTCTACCTGGAGAAACCGGAGATGCCCATGCACGTGGGCGCCATGACCCTGCTGGAACTGCCCGCCGGCTACCGGCGCCGCTTTGTCAAGGACCTCCGGCAGCACTACGCCGCCCGCATGCCCGCCGCGCCCGCGCTGCGCCGCCGCCTGTGGTGGATGCCCCTGAACCTGGCCAACCCGGCCTGGGTCGATGCAGAGCCCGACCTCGCCCACCACATCGTTGAACACAGGCTGCCGAGCCCATCCCGCAAAAAGGGCGACCCGATCAAGGACGCCCGCACCCTGCTCGAAGAACAAGTCTCGGTGTTGCACCCACAGTTGCTGGACCGCAGCAAACCGCTGTGGCGCGTGCACGTCATCGAAGGCCTGCCTCGCAGCGCCAACGGCCACAAACAGGTGGGCGTGTACACACAGATGCACCATGCCGCGGTGGACGGGCAGGCGGCCGTGGCGCTGGGCAACGTGCTCTACGACCTCACGCCCGAGCCGCGCAAGATCGATCTGCGCCCCTCCCTGCGCGTCAAGACCTTCAAGATCGGCATGGCCGAAATGCTGCGTGGCGCGCTCAGCAACGAGGTAAGCCAGGTGGTAGGCATGGTGCGCAACCTGCCCGCCACGCTGGGCACGGTGGCGAATACGGCCAAGGGCGCCCTCACGGTGAAACAGCTGCTGGGCAAGGGGTCGGGCAATGTCACGCTGGCGCCGGCCACGCCCATGAATGTGTCGGTCGGCAGCACCCGGGCGTTTGCCTCGGCCAGCGTGCCACTGGCCGAACTCAAGGCGCTCGGCCATGTCCACGGCGCCACCCTCAACGACATGGTGATCATGCTGTGCGCTGGCGCGCTGCGCAGCTACCTGGCGCAACACGGGCAATTGCCGCGCAAGAGCCTGGTGGCCGCCGTGCCGATTTCGCTGCGGCAGCCGGGCGACACCCGATCGGACAACCAGGCCTCCATGAGCCTGATCAGCCTGGGCACCCATCTGGCGGACCCCGTGAAACGCCTGGCGCACATCTGCAAGGCCAGCCGCGCGATGAAGACCACCATGGGCCGCATGAAAAGTATCTTGCCAACCGACTTCCCGTCCATCGGCGTGCCCTGGCTGATCGAAGCGGCCACCTCGCTCTACGGCAAGGTCAAGGCGGCCGACCGCCTGCCCCAGGTCGCCAACGTGGTGATCTCGAACGTGCCCGGCCCTCAGGTGCCGCTGTACCTGGCCGGTGCGCGGGTGCTGGCCAACTGCCCCACCAGCATCGTGGTGCACGGCATGGCCCTGAACATCACGGTCCAGAGCTTTGATGCCCACATGGACTTTGGGCTCATGGCCGACGCAGCGGTCATGCCTGATGTGAAATCACTGGCGTTGCTGCTGGACACAGCCCTGAACGAACTGCGCGGTTTGCCCAAGCCTTCGGCAACAACGAAAAGGAAAGCGGAAACGCAAACGCAAACGCAAACGCAAACGCAAACGGTAAAACAGGCAAAAACCGCTTCCAAAAAGAGAGCAAAACCCCCATCACGACCAACCGCGTCCGACAAGTCCATCGGTATTGCCTCCCGACGCGCACCAGCCAAGCCCGCCCAACACGAGCGCGAAGTGTCCCGCAAACGTCCCCGCTCTAGAGCCCGCACACCAGTCTCAAGGGCCAGCGCTCGCTAACATGGATCGACGGTTCCTCATTTTTTCGAACACATGCATCCACGTTCCAGCCCCAAACCCAAGCCGGCGCCCCCGCAGGAAGACGAGGACGAAGACACCGGCCTGCACATGGTGCCGCCCGGCCTGGGCCTGATGCTGCTCGAAGCCCGGGCACCGTGGGAAGCCATG
>JBFHEQ010000260.1:0-5228 GCA_041584075.1 Hydrogenophaga sp. | reverse complement strand
GCGCTGTACCAAATCATGGGAAGAGACCCTTCGCTAGGCCCCCCTACCCTCGAAGACGCCCGCCACGACGCGCACCCGGACGATGTGGAACGATACCTGGCTACGATGGCTGATGCAGTCGCAGGGAACCCCGTGCACCGCATCTGCTACCGCTGCGTCCACCCGGATGGATCTGTTCACAGCTATGAAGAAACCTTTGATGAACCCCTGCGCGACGCGGACGGCAGGGTCCGCTCCATCAGCGGCACGGTCCAGGACATTACCCACCGGGTTGAGGCTGAAAAGACGTTGCAGATGCAGCTCTACCGAACAGATTTGCTGAATCAGATTGCTCGGGCTACCGAAGAGCGCCGGGACCTGGAGAGCATTGTTCGGGTGGTGTGCGAGAAGCTGGATGCTTTGTTCTCGGTGGCACTGTCAACCGTGTTCCTGCGCTCAGACGATGGCAAAGATGTCACGGTGGCACACGTGGGCTTGGCCGGCACCAGCGTAGCTCTCAAGGCGGGCATCGCAAGGGAGTCGACATGGTCCATAGAAGAGAGCGGTTTGGAGCGGTGCATGGAGGGCGAACCCGTTTACGAACCCGACTTGTCAGTGTTGCCGTTCTCCTTGCCTCAAGCCCTCGCGTCAGCCGGGCAGGGCAGTCTCGTTCTGATTCCCCTGCAGTCTCGAGGCGAAGTTTTTGGTGCACTCATGACCACCCGGCCCGAAGTCAACGGGTTTGACAGCGGAGCCTGCGAGTTCATGCGCCAACTGGGCGAGCATGTGTCGCTTGCGGCGTCACAAGGGAGGCTGCTCGAATCCCTGAAGCGCGCATACACCGACTTGCAGGAGGCGCAACAAACCGTGCTTCAGCAGGAGCGGCTGCGCGTGCTGGGTCACATGGCCAGCGGCATCGCACACGACATCAACAATGCGCTTTCACCCGTGGCGCTGTACACAGAGGCTCTGCTGATGCTCGAAGACGGGCTCAGCCTGCAGGGCCGCCAACAACTGCAGACCATACAGCTCGCAGTAGACGATGTCTCAGAAACGGTCGCTCGCTTGCGGGAGTTTTACCGCCCAGCGAACAATGCGGAACAGCATGGCGTGGCCGATCTGAATCGCATCGTGCACCAGACCGTTGACCTCACAAGAGTGCGCTGGCGCGACCTTTCGCAAGAATTGGGGCGCACCATCGAGATCGACCTCACATTGATGGACAACTGCCCACCGGTGCTCGCAGCTGAAGGCGAGGTCAGAGACGCGCTGGTCAACCTTGTTCTCAATGCCTGCGATGCCATGTCCAAGGGAGGCATCCTTTCAATCACGACCCAGATGCACCGCGATGAAACCGAAGATGTCTGGCTGGAGGTCTCAGTGACCGACACCGGGTCCGGCATGGATACGGAAACCCGAGCGCGGTGCATCGAGCCTTTCTTCACCACCAAAGGGGAGCGCGGAACCGGACTCGGCCTGGCGATGGTGTTTGGCTGCATGAAGCGTCACAGTGGCAGCCTGCACATCGACAGTGAACCCGGCAAAGGCACTCGGGTAACGATGCGATTTCCCGAACCGTCCAAGGCGGCTCAACTGATCAAGGTGGATCCCCCAGATCCCATTCAGACCATAGCGAGCAAACGTCTGAAGATCCTGGTCATCGACGATGAACCCCAGCTGCGCAGTGCGCTTTCTGAAACACTCGAAATGGACGGCCACGAAGTGATATGCGTATCGAACGGCCAGGATGGGTTGAAAGCCTTCCATGCAGCAATGCCCGACGTACCCTTCTCGATGGTGATCACGGACTTGGGCATGCCCGGTATGGATGGTCGCGAAGTGGCTGCGCGAATCAAGAGTGCCAGTGCGACCACGCCCGTGGTGATGCTCACCGGCTGGGGGCGCCGCATGGAAGACGACAAAGACATTCCCCCTGGCGTGGACCAACTGATCAGCAAACCTCCCACGCGCAGCGTACTGCTTGCGGTCTTCACCCAGCTTGGCTTCCGCTAAGGCTTGTCAGAGACTTGATCTTCCATGCGCTCTGTTGAGCGGGAAGGCAGCCGCATGGAGCACACCAAGATTCCTGGCGCCGCGGGGCGCGAGATCCGCCCATTCAACCCTGTCCAAGCGGTTCGCGCCGCTTGATCAGATCGTCGCTCGCAGATGAGCAGGGGCTCTCCTATGGGTGAATTACCGCAGCGATGGGTGCCTTCGGCGCTAATTCTTGGGTGCGGAAAGCCGCTCCGCATCCACCACCCGATACACCCGACCGATCTTGTCCAGGGGCTCGATCAGTTCTTCCCGAACGAAGGCGTTCAGGGTGCGGCTCACGGTTTCCAGCTTGAGGTCCAGCATGGCGCCCATGTCTTCGCGGGAGAACAGTGTCACCAACGAGGCATCGCCGGCGGAGCGCATTTTCAGGATGAGGCCGGCCACGCGCTGGCGCGCATTGCCAAAATTCAGATCGGCCAGCCAGTCGTCCGCTTCTTTCAGGTTGCGGTGCCATTTTTCCAGCAGCCGCTGGTGCAGGCGAGGCGTCTCGCGGTTGAGCCGCTGAATGACCTGCAGGGGCAGACGGCAGACCTTGATGGGGGTGAGCGCGATGGCGTCGGACTCGTAGGTGGGGCCCATCAGGGCTTCCAGCCCCACGACATCGCCCGAGCGCAGCACACGCACGATGCGTTGGCGGCCATCGACTGTGTTGCGCACCATCTTGATCATGCCGGCCCGCAGGGTGTAGAGCGAGGTGGCCGTCTCCCCCATGCGGACCAGGGGCTGATGCGCTGCAATTTCCAGATCGTCAATGGGCGCATGGATGAGGTTGAAATCGTCCTCGTGCAAATCGGCAAACAAGACCATCTCCCGGATGCCGCAAGTGCGGCAGTCTGAAGTGCCACGCCAGGCCGATTCGGTTTTGATGGGGATCATGCGATGCGTTCGGCGCCGCACCCCACGCCCCCAAGGCGACCTGAAGGAGAGGTTCAGCGCAAAGTTTCGAACCAGGAGCCACCGGGGCCCGACACCCAAATATAAGGTCTCGCTCAAAAACCTGCCTCACCGCACACCCGAACGGGTTGGCATCAGCCCAGTGTGGGGGTACTGGCCAGCACTTCGTCCATGGTCGTCAGACCCTCGGCCACCCGGGCGGCACCCGCCAGGCGCAAAGGCCGCATGCCATCGGCGACCGCCTGTCGGCGCAAGGTCTCGATCTTGGGCTCGCGGTTGATCTTGTCCTTGAAGGTTTCGGACACCGTGAGCAGCTCGTACAGACCGGTGCGGCCGCGGTAGCCGGTCATGCGGCAATCCACACAGCCCACGGGCTTGAACGGTCGGTACTGCCCACTGACCTTCCAGGGTTTGACCAGATCGGTCAAGGCCTCTTGAGAGGCGGCCACTTCCGCATCGTCTTCGCGCACGCGGCAGGCCGGGCAGAGTGTGCGCACCAGGCGCTGCGCCAGCACGCCGAGCACGGTCGCGTTGATCAGGTAAGGGGGTATGCCCAGCTCCATCAGCCGCATGATCGCGCTCGGCGCGTCGTTGGTGTGCAAGGTGGTGAACACCAGGTGGCCGGTGAGCGCCGCCTGCACCGCCATCTCGGCCGTGGGCAGATCGCGAACCTCGCCCACCATGATGATGTCGGGGTCCTGCCGCATCAGGGCGCGCAGGCCCTGCGCAAAATCCAGATCGAGGTGAACCTGGACCTGGGTCTGGTTGAAGGCCGGCTCGATCATTTCGATCGGATCCTCCACCGTGCTCACGTTGACCTCTTCGGTCGCCAGGCGCTTGAGCGTGGCGTAGAGGGTGGTGGTTTTGCCCGAGCCGGTCGGACCGGTGACCAGCACGATGCCGTGCGGGCGCTTGGTCAAGCCTTCCCAGCGCAACGCATCGTGGCTGGAGAAGCCCAGGGCGCTCAGGTCTTTGACCGTGGTGTCCGGGTCAAAGATCCGCATCACCATTTTTTCACCAAACGCGGTGGGCAAGGTCGACAACCGCATCTCCACTTCATCGCCCCGCGCCGCGCCCGGACCCGGACGCAGGGTCTTGATGCGGCCGTCCTGCGGGCGGCGACGCTCCACCACGTCCATGCGGCCCAGCAGCTTGATGCGGGCGGTCATGGCGTTCATCACACCGATCGGCATCTGGTAGACCGGGTGCAGCACACCGTCGATGCGAAACCGGATCACGCCCTGTTCGCGGCGCGGCTCCAGGTGGATGTCGCTGGCGCGCTGGTCAAAAGCGTATTGCCACAGCCAGTCCACCACCTGAACCACGTGCTGGTCGTTGGCATCGAGCTGCTTGTTGGACTTGCCCAGCTCCACCAGCTGTTCGAAGCTGCCAAAACCCGCCTGGCCCCCGCCCAGCTTGTTGGCGGCCCGCACCGACTTCGCCAGCGCAAAGAACTCGGCGGTGTAGCGTGTGATGTCCTGCGGACTGGCCATGACCAGCCGCACGCTCTTGCGGGTCTGGCGCTCGACCTCGGGCACCCAGTCCCGGATGAAAGGCTCGGCCGTGGCCACCACCACTTCACCCGGTGTCACCTGCACCGGCAACACCTTGTGGCGCTCGGCATAGGCCGCGCTCATCACATCCGACACCTTGCCCACATCGACCTTCAACGGGTCGATGCGGAAATAGGCCAGCCCGGTGCGCGCCGCCAGCCATTGGGTGAGCGTCTCGGCATCCAGCAACTTGCCATCGGACGCCCGGGCCATGCCCACCACAGCGAGCCGTTGCAGGGGGTGTTGCGCACTGTGCGCCGAGGCACAACGCGCAACGGTGCGCTGCGCCTCTTCGGCCGAAATCAGCCCGTCCTTGTGCAGCCATTCGACCAGCGGCCGCCAGTCCAGCGGACCTTCGTCGGGCGCAAGCGCGGTCAACTTGGCGGGAGGGGTCTTGGTCGAGGATTTCATGGCATGAGGCAAGGATCAGGGGTCAATTCACCGGCTTGAAAATGCGCAGCCACTTCACCGCCGGCAAGCTCCAGCGCGCCTGGATGGCTTCGGCGCGGGCGAGCAGCTGCATGCGGGTGGGGCGATCGGCCGTGCGCTGCGCGAGCACCACGGTGTTGCCCTCGCGCGTGGGCTTGAAGGCCCACACGGCGTCTTCACCGAAGGCGGCACAAATGCTTTGCAGCGAGCGTTCGTAACTCACATCACGTCCAAACAGGTTGACGGTCAAGGCCCCCTCATCGGTCAGCACAGAACGGCAGTCGGCATAAAAATCGGGGCTGTCCAGCACCGGGGCGG
>JBFHEQ010000259.1:0-5241 GCA_041584075.1 Hydrogenophaga sp. | reverse complement strand
GGCACCTTGGCGGCCTTGATTTTAATCTCTTCGCCGGTACGGGGGTTGCGACCCTTGCGCGCAGGGCGCTTGGTCACAGCGAACGAACCAAAACCCACCAACGATACGGTGCCGCCTTTTTTCAGCGTGGTGCGGATGGCGGTGATGGTGGAGTCCAGCGCACGGGTTGCAGCCGCCTTGGAAATGTCGGCGTTCTTGGCAATGTGCTCAACGAGTTCGGTCTTATTCACAGATAGCCCCTCTTAAAGTGATTGGAAAAATTCGTGTGTGCCAGCAAACGCCACCGTGGTGATCGCAACATCCAGAGATGGATGGCTGGGTCGCTCGAAATCGCAATGGCTCTGACACGCGGGCCAGACAAAGCTCGGTGATTAGACCCACGGGGCAAGCCCCCTGTCAATACGCAAACCCCTGAAGGTCTGGCGCAAACCGCACGAAAAGAAAGATTCTAGACGCAACAAGCCACCGGTCGAACCCGGAGTGTGAAATTTGCCCGGAGAATTTCGCCACGCGCCCACATCCTCGCCCGACCAGCCGCAACCGTTTTCATGCCACCAGAGCCGAAGCGATGGCTCTCCCCACGTCGACTGTGCCGGCAGATCCGTTGAGGTCGGGTGTGCGTGGCGCACCGCTGCCAGGTTGCAGAACCGCTTCAATCGCGCCCATCACGGCATCGTGTGCCTGTCGATAGCCCAGGTGGTCCAGCATCATCGCGCCACACCAGATCTGACCGATCGGGTTGGCGATCCCGCGCCCAGCGATGTCAGGAGCAGACCCGTGCACCGGTTCAAACAGCGAGGGGTGGACGCGATCAGGATTGAGGTTGGCGCTGGGGGCGATGCCGATGGTGCCCGTGCAGGCCGGGCCCAGGTCGCTCAGGATGTCGCCGAACAGGTTGCTGCCCACCACCACGTCGAAGAAATCGGGGCGCTGCACAAAGTGTGCGGTGAGGATGTCGATGTGAAATTTGTCGACGGTGACATCCGGGTAGGCCTTGGCCATCTCGGCGACGCGCTCGTCCCAGTAGGGCATGGTGATGGCGATGCCATTGGATTTGGTGGCACTGGTGAGGTGCTTCTTGGGCCGTGAGCGCGCTACTTCAAAAGCGTGGCGCAGCACGCGGTCCACGCCAATCCGTGACATCACCGTTTCCTGCACCACGATCTCCCGGTCGGTGCCGGGAAACATGCGCCCGCCGATGCTCGAGTACTCGCCCTCGGTGTTCTCGCGCACGATCACCATGTCGATTTCGCCCGGCTGTCGGGGCGATCCATCGCGGCGCACCACGGGCGCAGTGACCCCCGGCATGAGCTTGGCCGGGCGGATGTTCACATACTGGTCGAACTCCCGGCGGAAGAGCAACAGCGAGCCCCACAGCGAAATGTGGTCCGGCACTTTGTCTGGCCAGCCCACGGCGCCAAAGTAGATCGCATCGTGGCCACCGATTTGCTCTTTCCAGTTGTCGGGCAGCATCTTTCCGTGTTTCTCAAAGTAATCGCAACTGGAAAAATCGAAATGATCAAACGCCAGCGGAATGTTGAAGCGGGAGGCCGCCGCCTCCATCACGCGCAGGCCTTCGGGCATGACTTCCTGGCCAATGCCGTCACCGGCGATCACGGCGATGCGGTGGGTCTTCGAAGTTGTGCTGTTCATGGGTGGCTCCTGGGTAGGGTTTTGGATAGAGGTTCAAGAAAAAAGGCCAAGACTTGTTGGACCAGCATTTCGGGCGCTTCTTCTGCAATGTAGTGTCCACACGGCAAGGTCGCGCCGGTGACACTGGTGGCGCATTCGCGCCACAGCGCGAGCACATCAAAGCACCGCGCCACGGTGCCGTGCTCGCCCCAGAGCACCCGCAAGGGCTGCTCCAGCTGACGGCCCAGCGCCCGATCGGCCCGGTCGTGTTCCAGATCGATGCCGGCACTGGCCCGGTAGTCTTCACAAATGGATTCAGCGGTGCCGGGCAATGCCAGGCACCGCTCGTACTCGGCGAGCGCGGCTGGGTCGAACGCGCCCAGGCCCGCGAACCGGTTGCCCATGACGCTGCGCAGGTAGCGCACCGGATCGGTTTCGATCAGGGCCTCCGGCAGCGGCGGAGGCTGGATCAGGCAGAACCAGTGCCAATAGGCGCGGGCAAAGGCTTCGGTGGTTTGCTCATACATCGCCAGTGTGGGCGCAATGTCGAGCAGCATCAGGCGTTCGACCGATCCCGGGTGATCGACTGCCAGTCTGTGCGCCACGCGCGCACCCCGGTCGTGAGCCAGCACGGCGAAGCGCTGAAAACCGTGGGCCTGCATCACCGCGATGGTGTCCAGCGCCATGGCCCGCTTGCTGTGCGCGCAGTGATCGGCCGTGGGCACAGGCCGCGACGAATCGCCGTACCCACGGAGATCCATCAGCACGACCGTGAAGTGGGTCATCAGGGCGGGCAACACACGGTGCCACATGGCCATGCTCTGAGGATGGCCGTGCAACAGCAGCAAAGCGGGACCTTGGCCCCCGGCACGGGTGTGCAGGCAGACGCCATCTCGCTCGACAACGGTAGGGGTCAGGAAATTCAGCATGTCTGCAGCGTACCGCCACTTTAGGCAAGAATACAGAAACGAATTAATGCCTTGAAAGAATCAATTGGACCGATCCGATCTGGAACTTGTGCTGGCGGTGCGCCGCTTCGGCAGCCTGGCGCAGGCCGCACACGCTCTGCACGTGGCGCCACCCGTGGTCAGCAAACGCCTCGCGGCGCTCGAAGCCCGCCTGGGTTTGCGCCTGTTTCAGCGCACCACGCGCCGGGTGAGCCCGACCACCGAGGGCGAGACTTTGTGCGACCGGGCGGTGGGCTTGCTCCAGGCGTTTGAATCGGTGGAGTCGGAGCTGCGCGAGCACCACCGCGAACCCACAGGCGTGATCCGCCTGGCGGCCACCTTTGGATTCGGCCGCCGATGGCTGGGGCCGGTGTTGGCCGCCTTTCAGACGCACCACCCGAAAGTCACGGTGCAGCTGCAACTCACCGAACAACTGCCCGACCTGGCGGTGGAGGGCTATGACGCCGCCGTGTGGCTGTGGGGACTGCCCGGTGAGCGCAGCGCCGAATGGATGGCCAGGCGCCTGGCGCCCAACCAAAGGGTTTTGGTGGCCAGCCCCAGCTACCTGGCCCGGCGCGGTGTCCCTGAAGATCTCGAGGCGCTGTCCACCCACGATTGCCTGGTGGTGCGCGAGAACGGCACGGGACCGGGTGAACGCTACGACCACTGGCGCCTGTGGAGCGCCGGCGATCAGCACACGCACCACGTGCCGGTGCAGGGGCCGCTGTCGAGCAATTCCGGCGAGATGGTGCGAGACTGGTGCCTGAGCGGCCAGGGCATCATGCTGCGCAGCCTGTGGGACGTGGCTCCACAACTGGCCAGCGGGGAACTCACCCAAGTGTTACCGGCCTACACCATGCCCGACGCCGACATCCACTGGCTGGCCCCTTACCGGGCTCAGGTGCCCCGCCGCATCCGCTTGCTCACGGATTTTGTGGCGCAGGCCTTCAAGGAAGAGCCGTGGAAGATCAGACCGGCCGCGGCGGACGCACCACCAGACTCACGCCCAGGGCGGTGAGTGCAATGCCGGCGATGGTGATCGGCCCAATCGGCTCGTCAAACAGCAGCCAGGCGATCAGCGCCGTGCACGGGGGCACCAAATACATCAGCGTGGCCACCGAAGCCGCCGCGCCCCGCTGAATGAGGATGTACAGCAATGAGCTGCCGCCCAGGGTCAGACCCAGCACCGACCAGGCCATGGCACCGATGAGCTCGCCGTTCCAGCGCATGCTTTCGGCTTCGGCAAGCGCCAGTGGCAAGGTCACCACCAGCGCCGCCAGCAACTGCACGGTGTTGGCACTGCGCACATCACACGGCTTCACGTAGCGCTTCTGATACAGGGTGCCAGCGGTGATGGAGAGCAAAGCCATGACCGCGAACGCCAGGTTCACCCAGTTGGCCTGATCGCCAGGGCCACCGGCACCAAACTTGCGCGAGACCACCAGCACGAGTCCGGCAAACCCCAGCAGCAGGCCCACCCACTGCCGCCGGGAAACATGCCCGTCGGCACCGCCCATGGCGCTCAACCAGATGGCGGTCAGCACGGGCTGAATACCCACAATCAAGGCCGACAAGCCGGAACCCATGCCCGCTTTCACGGCGGCCCAAACACCGCCCAGGTACCCCGCATGCATCAACACGCCGGTGACGGACAGGTGCAGCCATTGGCGCCGGTCTTTGGGCCATGTGACGCGGGTGACCCAGATCCAGGGCAGAAAACAGAGGATGGACAGCGCGTAACGCACCGCCAGGAATTTCATGGGCGGCGCATGGGGCATGCCGAAGCGCGCCACGATGAAGCCGGTGCTCCAGATCAGCACAAACACCCAGGGCATGGCGCGCAACCATGCATTGTCTTGGCTTGGAGACGACATCTTGGCGTCTCAGCGGGAACGGGCGCGGATTTCGGGCAGGGCTTTCTGCAGGTAGTACACCATCGACCAGATGGTCAGCACCGCCGAAGCCCAGATCAGCCAGGTGCCCCAGATGCGGGTGTCGATCATGCCGAGGGCCACGCCGTCGAATAGCAGAAAGGGAATGGCGATCATCTGCACCGACGTCTTGAGCTTGCCCACCATGTGCACGGCCACGCTCTTGGTGGCGCCGATGATGGCCATCCATTCGCGCAGCGACGAAATGGCGATCTCCCGGCCGATGATGATGAGGGCGACAAACACGTCGGCACGCTCCAGGTGCACCAGGATCAACAGACTGGCGCACACCAGAAACTTGTCGGCCACGGGGTCGAGAAACGCGCCAAAGGCCGACGTCTGGTTGAGCTTGCGCGCCAGAAAACCGTCGGCCCAGTCGGTGAGCGCGAACACCACAAACATCACGGTGGCGATCAGATTCTGCTCGGCGGCGCTGAAGCCCTCAAGGTAAAACACCCCGACGATCAACGGGATGGCCACGATGCGCGCCCAGGTCAGCAGTGTCGGGAGGTTGAAACACATGAGCCGATGATCAGCGCAGTCGACCGGCTCCGTTCAAAACGGGACAGTCCTGTCGGCAACCGAGCCCTCCATGCGCGTCGCCTGAGGTCATCACCCCCCGTAAAACCGGTTCCAGTAGTACAGGGCCGGCCCAAGGATGATGACCCAGGTGATCAGCAAACCAGGAACGCCGGGCTGAATCAAGTAGCTCTTGTGTGGCCGCTTCGGGT
>JBFHEQ010000258.1:0-5254 GCA_041584075.1 Hydrogenophaga sp. | reverse complement strand
GCGCCGCCTTCGCCCTTGGCGCAAAAGCCCAGGTCTTCGAGGAACAGCAGCGTGTTGATGGTGAAGGCGTCGTACAACTCCAGCACGTCCACGTCCTTCAGGGCCAGCCCGGCCATGGCGAAGGCGCGCGGCCCGGACTCGGCGGCGGCGGTGACCGTCAGGTCGGGCATGGAGCCGATCTGGCGGTGCCAGGTGGCCGCAGCCGCGCCGAGCACATAGACCGGCGGTTTGGGAAAGTCGCGCGCCCGCTCGCTGCGCACCAGCACCAGGGCGCCGCCGCCGTCGGTGACCAGGCAGCAATCGAGCACCGACAGCGGGTCGCTCACCAGACGCGAAGCCAGCACCTGCTCGATGCTGAGCGGATCGCGTGCATGGGCCAGCGGATTGAGTTGCGCCCACTGGCGCGCCGCCACCGCGATGTGCGCCAGGTCCTCGCGCGTGGTGCCGTACTGGTGCATGTGGCGAGCGGCCGCCAGCGCGTAGCTGGAGATCGGGTAGCGCGGCTCGTAGGGGGCTTCGTACAAGGGCGTTTCGGCCATCGACTTGAGCTTGCCGAAGCCCGAGCCCTGGTTGCTGCCGTAGCAAATGAGCGCCACTTCGCACTGGCCGGTGTGCAGCGCCATGGCGGCGGTAAGCAGGTGGCTCACATAAGACGAGCCGCCAACCATCGTGGCTTCGCAGAACTTGGGATGGATGCCCAGGTATTCGGCCACCGATAGACCGGCGAGGAAGTGGTAGGACGAGCCGGTGAACAGGCCATCGACATCGGACAGCTTCAAGCCGGCATCGGCCAGCGCGCCGTGCACCGCTTCGCCCAGAATTTCGAGCGCGCTGCGACCGGGGGCCATGGGCACGCCGCCCAGGCTGGCACCCACGATGGCGGCCGCGCCGCGCAGGGGAGATATGGTGCTCATGGAGGACCTTCGTGCTGCGCACTACGGTGCGAGCTTGCTTGGGAACGGCCCGACGCGGCGCTCATGGTGTGGCGCCCTCGGGGATGAAGACCAGTAACTTGCCCTTGGCCGGATCGTCGATCACGCGCGCCTGCACGCGCATGCCGATGCGCACCTGGTCAGGCGCAATGCCATCGATGCGCGACATCAGCCGCGGCCCTTCGGCCAGGTCCACCAGCGCCACGTTGTAGTCGCCACCGGCTTGCGGCTTGCGGCGCACCGTGGTGCTGGAATAGACGCAGCCGACCCCGCTGGGTTCAATCCAGTCGAGCTGGGCCGAGCCGCAATGGGTGCACAGCGCGCGCGGATAAAATACATGCTGGCCGCAGGCCATGCAGTGCTGGATCTGAAAGCGGCCTTGCGCCAGCGCCTGCACGAACTGAGCATCCGGGCCGGGGCCGTCAAATGCCGGATAGCCCGATGCGCTCATGACGGCAGCCTCAGCACGCTGGCAGCCAAGATGTTGCGTTGCACCTCGTTGCTGCCGCCGTAGATGGTGGCTGGGCGCGCGTTGTAGAAGCTGGTCAACGCATCGGTTTTGCCACCGGGCAGGGCGGTGGATCCGGGCGTGCCACCACTCGATCCCATGACATCGACCAGCAGGTCGGCCAGGCGCGAATAGGTTTCGGTGCCGAACAGCTTGAGCATGGAGACATCGGGGCCCAGGGTTTCGCCGCGTTTGACCTGCTCGATGAAGCGGCCATAGAGCGCGCCCAGGTCGGCCACGTCCAGCGCCAGCTTGGTGTAGCGGTCCACGAAGCCGGTGTCTTCGAACAGGCCGAGCCGCTGCGCGGCTTCCTGCACGCGCGCCAGCGCGTACTGGCTTTGCTTGGGGCTGCCCAGGAAGATGCGTTCGAAGCCGAGCAGCGCCTTGGCGATGGTCCAGCCCTTGTTGAGCTCGCCCACGATGCTGCTGCGCGGCACGCGCACGTTTTCCAGGAAGACCTCGCAGAAGTCTTCGCTGCCCGCGATGTTGCGGATGGGGCGCACCGTGATGCCCGGCGTTTTCATGTCGGCCAGCAGGAAACTGATGCCTTCCTGCTTCTTGGCCGATTTGTCGGTGCGCACCAGCAGGAAGATGTGGGTGGCGTCCTGCGCCAGCGTGGTCCAGGTCTTTTGCCCGTTGACGATGAAGTCGTCGCCGTCGACCACCGCTTCGGTGCGCAGGCTGGCCAGGTCGGAGCCCGAATTGGGTTCCGAGTAACCCTGGCACCAGATGTGCTCGCCGGCAATGATTTTGGGCAGGTAGTAGGCGCGCTGGGTCTGGTTGCCGTGGTTGATCAGCAGCGGGCCGACCATGGTGATGCCCATGTCGGGCGCGCGCGCCACGCCCCAGCGCTCCTGCTCTTCGATGAAGATGATGAGTTTCTCGGGGCTCAGGCCCATGCCGCCGTACTGCGTGGGCCAGCTCGGCGCGACCCAGCCTCTTTCCGACAGCTTCAGGTACCAAGGGCCGATTTCGGACCAGCGCAGGCGCCGGTGCGGGTAGCGCCATTCGCTGGGGAAATGTATTTCAAAAAATTCGCGCAGGGCGGCGCGGAAGCTGGCGTTGTCGAGTGCATTCCAGTCGGTGGCCCTGGAGGCGGTGGTGTTCATGCGTGCTCCTGCGCGGTGGCGTTTTGGGTGAGGTTGGCGTAGCGGCGGCGCTGCTGGGTGCCATTGCCCAGCCAGGCGGACAGCACCAGGGCACGCTGCAGGTACAGACCGATGTCGTTTTCATCAGTGACGCCAATGGCGCCGTGCAGTTGCACCGCTTCGCGCGCCACTTGCAAGCCGGCGTCCGACGCGCGCGACTTGACGCGGCTGGCCATGGCCGAGCGGGCGCTGGCGTCGCCGTCCGGGTCATCGAGCAGGGCCAGGGCCTGGGTCACCACGCTGGCGGTCAGTTCCTGCTGAATCAACAGGTCGACGGCGCGGTGCTGCAGCGACTGGAAGCTGCCGATCGGCTTGCCGAACTGGATCCGCGTGCGCAGGTAGTCTTGCGTCATGGACAGCATGCCGCGCGCCAGGGCCAGCAGTTCAACACTGGTCAATACCAGGGTTTCATCGTAGGCGCGGGTCAGCGCGGCCTCGGCGGCGGCCCCTTCGGCCAGCAGGTGGCTGGCGGGCAGGCGAACGCTGTTCAAGTCGATCTGTGCCGCATAGCTGCCGTCGGCCAGCGACTGGCTCGACAGGGTCAGGCCGGCCGCATCGGCCTGCACCCACACCAGGGCCAGACCTTGGGGGCCGGTGGCGCTGACGATGTAGCCGTCGGCCCCGGCGCCGGGGCGCACATGGCGCTTGCAGCCATTGAGCAGCAGGGCGTCGACCTGGCGCTCCAGCCTGGTCGCCGCCTGGCCCGGCCGGTCTTTCGTGCCGGTGACGTCTTCCTGCCAGGCCACGGCGGGCAGGGTGCGACCCTCGGCGAGTTCGGTCAGCAGACGTGTTGAGAGCTCGTTGGCACCCGCATGGGCCAGCAGCCGACCGGCAAACACCAGCACCGGCACCACCGGTTCCGGCGCGACCTGCGTGGCGAGCGCGGCGACGACCTCGGCCATCTCAGTGAAGCCTTGCGCGTATCCGCCCAGTTGTTCGGGCACCAGCAGCCCGGTCCAACCCTGTTCGGCCAGGGCGCCCCAGAAGCGGCGGTCGTAGCCCGGCATCTGCTGGCGCAGGGCGCGGGCGCGGTTGAGTGGTGATTCTTTGGTGACGAAACTGAGCGCGCTTTCGCGCAGCATGGTCAGTTGTTCAGCGCGTTCGCTGTTGTGGGTGGTGGTCATGATGGGGTGGTTGCTGGTCGTGAATGTCAATAGGATTTGGGCAGCCCCAGCACCTTCTCGGCGATGAAGCACAGGATGAGTTGCGGGCTGATCGGCGCGATGCGCGGAATCATCATCTCGCGCAGGTAGCGTTCGACGTGGTATTCCTTGGCGTAGCCATAGCCACCCAGCGTGGCCATGGCGCGCTGGCAGGCGTTGAAACCAGCCTCGGCCGCCATGTACTTGGCGGCATTGGCATCGGCGCCGCAGGGCAGGCCGTTGTCGTATTTCCAGGCCGCGCGCATCGCCATCATTTCGGCGGCTTCCAGCTCCATCCATGATTGCGCCAGCGGATGCTGGATCGACTGGTTCTGCCCGATAGGCCTGTCGAAGACCACGCGCTCGCGGGCGTAGTTGACGGCCACCTGCAGCGCCGCCCGACCCAGGCCGATCGCCTCGCCCGCGATCAGCACCCGCTCCGGGTTCATGCCATGCAGGATGTACTCAAAGCCGCGGCCCTCTTCGCCGATGCGGTCCTCCACCGGCACCCGCAGGCAGTCGATGAAGAGTTCGTTCGAGTCGACCGCCTTGCGCCCCATCTTTTCGATTTCGCGCACCTCGACAAAACGGCGGTCGAGGTCGGTGTAGAACAGGCTCAGGCCGAAGGTCGGTTTCTTGCAGTCCTCGATCGGCGTGGTGCGCGCCAGAATGAGCATCTTCTCGGCCACCTGGGCGGTCGATATCCAGACCTTTTGGCCGGACAGCACATAGTGGTCGCCAACCCGCTCGGCACGGGTTTTCAGGCGGGTGGTGTTCAGGCCGGTGTTGGGTTCGGTGACGGCGAAGCAGGCTTTCTCCTTGCCCTGGATCAGCGGAGGCAGCATGCGGCGTTTTTGCTCCTCGTTGCCAAACACGGCCACGGGCTGCAAACCGAAAATATTCATGTGCACGGCCGATGCGCCAGACAGTCCGGCACCCGACTGCGAGATGGCCTGCATCATCACGGTCGCTTCACTGATGCCCAGGCCGCCGCCGCCATATTCCTGCGGCAGGCAAACACCGAGCCAGCCGCCGTCGGCCAGGGCGCGGTGCAGCTCGTGCGGAAAGCCGCCAACCTTGTCGCGTTCGAGCCAGTAGCTGTCGTCGAAGCGGGCGCAGATTTTGCCGATCGCTTCGCGGATGGTTTCGTGTTCTGGGTTGGGTGTGAAATTCATGGATGAGAACGCTGTTCAACGCCCGCTGAAACGTGGGGCGCGCTTTTCCAGAAAGGCCTGCACGCCTTCACTTGCATCGCTACTTCGGGCGCGAGCTTCAATCAGAGACTTCTCGAGCGCCATTTGCTCGTGCAGGTTGCGTCGCGCGGCGCCTTCGCACAGTTGCTTGATGCCAGCCATCGAGGCGGTGGGCGCACGGGCCAGTCGTTCGCACAGGGTTTGGGCGCGAGCGCCCAACTCGGCGTCAGGCACGACTTCGTCCACCAAGCCGAAGTCGAGGCATCGGCGAGCGTCGATGGGGTCACTGAGCATGAGAAGCTGGCGCGCGCGCAGCGAGCCGATGCGTCGG
>JBFHEQ010000257.1:0-5262 GCA_041584075.1 Hydrogenophaga sp. | reverse complement strand
GGCCGCCAGTTTTTTCTTTTCTTTTTCTTCCCTGTCAGCGTTTGCGGGGCCTCCACCGCCGCCGTTGAAAGTGGCTTTTGTGTATGTGGCGCCACTGTCGGTTGCAGGTTGGGTGCGGCAACACGAACAGGGTCGGCTGGCCGTCGAAGCGGCACTGGGCCAGCAGGTGCAGACCACGTATGTGGAAAACGTGGCCGAAGGCCCCGATGCCGAGCGCGTCATCCGCGATCTGGCCCGCCAGGGCAACCGGGTGATCTTCACCCCCAGCTTCGGCTACATGGAGCCCACGCTCAAGGTGGCGCGCGAATTCCCCGAGGTGAAGTTCGAGTCCATCACCGGTTACAAGACCGCCACCAACGTGGCGACCGCCAATGCCCGGTATTACGAAGGGCGTTACCTGGCAGGTGTGGCCGCAGGCCGGATGGCGACCCAGGCGGGTTATGTGGCAGGGTTTCCGATTCCCGAGGTGGTGCAGGGCATCAACGCTTTCACCCTGGGCATGCGCTCGGTGAACCCGAAGGCCACGGTCAAGGTGGTGTTCCTGGGGGAATGGTTCAACCCGCCCCGCGAGCGCGAGGCCGCCATGACGCTGATGAACCAGGGCGCCGAGGTGCTGGCTTTCCACACCGGATCCACCGCCGTCATGATCGCCGCCCAGGAGCGCGGCAAGCTGGCGGTGGCTTACCACTCGGACATGCGCCATGTCGCGCCCGACGCCCAGGTGGCGGCGGTCACCCACCTCTGGGGCGACTACTACACACAGCGTGTGAAAGCCGCACTGGATGGAAAGTGGACCAGCGGACAGGTCTGGGGCGGGGTGAAAGCCGGCATGATCCGGGTCGACAGCTTCGGCTCCAAGGTGCCGGCGACCGTGCGCGAGGAGGTGTTGGCCCGTCAGGCCAGCCTGGCCCGGGGTGAATGGGCGGTCTTTGCCCCTCGCGTCGACGTGCGGGACAACGACGGCAACGTGGTGATCCCTGCGGGGCGCAGCCTGTCTGATGCGGACATCCAGGGCATGAACTGGCTGGTTGAAGGCGTTGTCGGGCGGTTGACCCGCTGAACTGTGCGGATTGTCACGATCGACATACGCCCTATCGAAATGGCCGTATGGGAGTCGTGCCGGTTTTCGGTACAGTGGGGCGGCCATGCACTGTTACCGCGCGAGCGTCCTCCGTTTTGACTCCCAACACCAGCCCGTCTTCGAATCCGACGGCTTGCTGGTGGTCGATCGTGGGGCTGGCGGACGTGACGTGGTGGTCGATGTCGGCGACCACGCCGCATTGAAGACCCGCTACGCAGACGTTCCCACCACGGACTGGCGTGGCAAGATTGTGGCTCCCGGGTTTGTGGACATGCATGTGCACTATCCGCAGACCGACGTGATCGGCGCACCCGCCGATGGCCTGCTCCCCTGGCTGGAGAATTACACGTTTCCCCATGAGGCCCGCTTTCACGATCCGGCCTACGCACGCAGCGTGGCCGAGTTCTTCTTTGACGAGTTGCAACGCCACGGTGTGACCACCGCGCTCACCTTTGCCACGTCCCACCCGGCCTCGGTGGATGCGGCGTTCGAAGCGGCGCGCGAGCGTGGCTTGCGCTTCATCACCGGCAAGGTGCTGCAGGACCGGCACAGCCCGGACGGTGTGCGGGATGAAACCGAGCAGAGCCTGATCGACACCGAAGCGCTGATCCAGCGCTGGCATGGTGTGGACCGGCTCGGCTATGCGATCACCCCGCGCTTTGCGCCCACCAGCACCCCTGCTCAGTTGAGCGGTGCGGGCGAGCTCGCCGCGAAGTATGCCGACGTGTGGATCCAGTCGCATGTGGCCGAGAACGTCGACGAAATCCGGTGGGCGTGCGAGCTGTTTCCGGGGGCCTCTTCGTATCTGGGCATTTACGCCGATGCCGGCTTGTTGCGCAAGCGGTCTGTGTACGCCCACTGCATCCATTTCAGCCAGGCTGACCGGGCGCTGATGCAGCGCACGGGCGGTGTGGCCGCAGTGTGCCCCACCAGCAACCTGTTTCTGGGCAGCGGATTTTTTGACTTCGGAGCCGCCGATGCCGCGGGTATGCGCTATGGGCTGGCCAGCGATGTGGGGGGCGGCACGAGCTTTTCGCCCTTCAAGACCATGCTGGCCGCCTACAACGTGGGTCGCGAAGGCGGCAGCAAGCCCGGACTCAGCCTGAGGCCTTCACAGCTTTGGTGGCAGCACACGGCCGGGGCTGCGGAGGCGCTGGGGCTGGGCGGTGTGGTGGGCAATTTGCAGCCTGGCAACGAGGCGGATTTTGTGGTGCTCAACCCCGAAGCCACGCCGATGCTGGCGCGCAAGACCCGTCAGACCAACAGCCTGGAAGAACTGCTGTTTGCGCTGATCGTGCTGGGCGACGAGCGTGTGGTCGAGCGCACCGTGATCGCCGGTGCGCCTGCCTGATCACACGTAGCTCAACGACCCCGCCTTGCCCCAGAACACGCGGTACATGAACACCGTGTAACCCACGATGACGGGCAGGGTGATGGCCACGCCAGCAAAAATCACGTTCAGGGAAGCGGTGCCAATGGCGGCTTCCCAGACCGTCATGCGACCGATCACGATGTCGGGAAAGATGCTGTAGGCCAGTCCGAGGAAGGCCAGCACGAAGATCAACACGGTGTTGGCGAACACCACCCAGCCATAGCCCGCTTTCACCACCGCGGGGTGTGTGACCACCCAGCGCACTGCGAAAAAGGCCAGGGCGCACATCAGTGGAATGGGCAGCAGGCCAAAGATCTGTGGCAAGCCAAACCACTTTTCGATCACCGCTGGATTGACCATGGGCGTGGCCGCCGAGATGGCCAACAACGCTGCGCCCACAGGCCAGATGACACGCCGGGCCCAGGCCACGGCCTGGGCTTGCAAGTCGCCCCCGGTTTTCATGATCAGCCAGCCGGCACCTAGCAGCACATAGGCGGCCGGCAGGGTCAGCGCGATGCCCAGGCTGAAAGCCCAGCCCAGTGGCCCCGTCGCGAAGCCGGTGATGTAGCTGCCCAGCATCCAGCCCTGGGCCATGCTGGCCATCAGCGAGCCAGCAAAAAACGCCCGGTTCCAGAAAGGCTTGTAGCGGGTGGGTGCCTTCACCCGGAAGTCAAACGCCACACCTCGCAGGATCAGGCCAATCAGCATCACCGCCACGGGCAGATACAGGGCCTGCAGCACCAGTCCGTGGGCCATGGGGAACACCACCAGGAGCAGGCCCACGCCCAGCACCAGCCAGGTTTCGTTGGCATCCCAGAAGGGGCCGATGCTGGCGATCAGGGTGTCTTTTTCAGCATCGCCCACGAGGGGCAGCAGCAGGCCCACGCCCAGGTCGTAGCCGTCGAGCACCACGTAGGCGAGCAGGCTCAGGCCCATCACGGCCAGGAAAAACAGGGGGAGGAATTCGGCCCAGCTCATGTCACACCCCCGCCTTGCCGAGCAGCGCGCCTCGCGGCGCTTCCGGCGCGTGTTCTTTGGGGTGCTCGGCCATGTACTTGAGCACGCCCACATAGGTCACCAGCAGCAGGCCGTAGACCACCAGGTAGGCCGTGAGCGTGAGGGCCACATAGGGCGGTGGCACGGTGGTGGCGGCTTCGCTGGTGCGCATCAGGCCGTACACCAGGAACGGCTGCCGGCCGATTTCCGTGACGTACCAGCCGGCAAGTGTGGCCAGCCAGCCCGAGAAGGCCATACCGGACAGGACCCAGAGGTGGGGGCGGGGCAGCGTGATCCTTGGAGAGCGTCTTTGCTGCCACAGGCGCCAGGCGGTGAAGCCGGCGACGAGCAGCATCAACGACCCCACCCCCACCATGATGCGGAAGGCGTAGAACACGGGTGCGACGGGCGGGTGAGCGCCTTCGAAGGCGTCCAGACCCTGGATCTCGCCGTCGAGTTCGTGGGTCAGGATCAGGCTGCCCAGCTTGGGGATCTTCACAGCGTAGTGCGTGGTACCCGCCGCCTCGTCGGGAATGCCGAACAGGGTGAGCGGCGCGCCGCGCTCGGTGGTCCAGATGCCTTCCATGGCAGCGACCTTGGCGGGCTGGTGTTGCAGCGTGTTCAAGCCGTGCAGGTCGCCGACCAGGAACTGCAGGGGAATCACCGTCGCGGCGGTGAAAACCGCGACCCGTATCGCCCGATGGGTGCCTTGCGTGGCGCTGCCCTTGAGCAGTTGCCAGGCGCTCAGGCCAGCGATGAGGAAGGAGGCGGTGAGCGCCGACGCGAGCAACTTGTGGCTGAACCGGTAAGGGAAAGAAGGGTTGAACACCACGGCCCACCAGTCGGTGGGGACGAACTGACCGTTGACGATGGCATAGCCGGCGGGCGTGTGCATCCACGAATTCAGGCTCAGGATCCAGAAGGCCGAGAGCGTGGTGCCCAGGGCCACGAGAAAGGTGGCGATGAGATGGACCCGCTCGCTCACCCGTCCGCGTCCGAACAGCATGATGCCCAGGAAGCTGGCCTCCAGGAAGAAGGCTGTCAACACCTCATAACCGAGCAGGGGCCCCGAGATGTTGCCTGTGCGCTCCATGAAGCCGGGCCAGTTGGTCCCGAACTGGAAGCTCATCACGATGCCGGAGACCACGCCCAGGGCGAACGTGAGGGCGAAGACCTTGGTCCAGAAGTAGTAGGCCTCCTCCCAGGCCACGTCCCGCGTCTGGACGAACCGCACGCGGAAAAACAGCAGGAACCACCCCATGGCGATGGTGATGGTGGGGAAAAGAATGTGAAAACTGATGTTCGCGCCGAACTGCAGGCGCGAGAGGATGAGGGCGTCGAGTTCCATGTTGAGGTGCTCAGGTGTTGCGCTGGTGCGTGATGTTCAGGCGGCGTCGCGGTCGAGGTTCCCGGGTGGCGCATCGGTCGGGTTGGCGGGCCGGGGTTTTCGGCCGGTCAGCCGGTCCTTGAGCTCCAGCACGCGTGTGACCTTGGCGCCCATGCCCATGAGTTGCAAGGCGGTTTCGGGCGACAGCTTTTGCACGTCGTCAAACCAGGTCATCAGGCGGTCGATCAGATCGTGCATTTCGCGCATGCGGGCCTGCGCGTGTTCTTCGGCTTCGCTACCGGGCTCCTGCAGCAAGGCGCTGCGCAGCATGGACAGCGTGGGCTCTACCTCCCGGCGACGACGCTCTTCGGCCAGCACCCTGAAGATTTCCCAGACATCTTCGGGTGCCTCGAAATACTCGCGACGGTCGCTGGGCAGATGGCGCAGGCGCACCAGCCGCCAGGCCTGCAGTTCTTTCAAGCCCAT
>JBFHEQ010000256.1:0-5266 GCA_041584075.1 Hydrogenophaga sp. | reverse complement strand
GCCCCTGGTGGAACACCTGGATTCCTTGCTCACCGGGACCGGTGAAACACTGGACTTGATGACTTTCAAACTGGTGGATCAGCTGTCCGGGCGCACCCTGGGATTGCGAGCCGACAGCACGCCTCAGGTTGCCCGCATCGATGCCCACTTGCTCAACCGCCAGGGTGTGGCCCGCTTGAGTTATTGCGGCCCCGTCGTGCATACCCGCGTCGACCGCCCCTTGGCCAGCCGTGAACCGCTTCAATTCGGCGCAGAGATATACGGTCATGCAGGCCTGGAGGCCGACCTGGAGATCCTGGAGCTGGCACAGGCCAGCCTCCGTGGTGCAGGCATCCGGCATTTGTTGCTGGATCTGGCCGATGTGCGCGTGATTGACGCCGTGTTGGCGCCGCTCGCACTGGATCCCAGCCGGACGCAGGCCATCCACGCTGCGTTGGCCGCCAAGGATGTTGCCGAGCTCAAGTCGCTTTCGCAAGATCTCCCTGCTGACGTTCAATCCGGTTTGTGTGCATTGCCCGGGTTGTTTGGTGGCGTGGCTGTGCTGGACGAGGCACGCCGTGTGCTAATGCCTTCGGCAGAACTCAACCAGGCGCTGGACAGCCTGGCTTGGCTCGCTTCGCAGGTGCAAGGCGTGGACGTGTCCATTGATCTGGCCGATCTGCGTGGCTACTCGTATTACACCGGCATGCGGTTTGCCATGTTCAGCCAGACCGAGCGTGGGGATGCGGTAGAGCTGGCGCGCGGCGGCCGCTACGACGAGGTGGGTGCCGTGTTTGGGCGCAAACGCCCGGCGGTCGGATTCAGCCTGGACTTGAAAGAATTGGTGACCGCTGTGGCGCCCCGACCGCTGGAGGCCGCCGTGCGAGCCCCCTGGGGGATGGACGCGGGCCTGCGTGCAGCCATTGCCCAATTGCGCACCAGTGGTCAAACCGTGGTGTGTGCCTTGCCCGGACACGGGCATGAAGTAGATGAATTCCATTGTGATCGCGAGTTGGTGCAAGACCCGACCAACAGCGGCGCCTGGATCGTGAAGACTCTTTGATCGGAAACAGCAGATGATGAACAGCAAAAGCGCCGTGGTTCCTGGGCGCAACGTGGTCGTGGTGGGTACCCAGTGGGGCGACGAGGGCAAGGGCAAACTGGTCGACTGGCTCACCGAAACTGCCCAGGGTGTGGTGCGTTTTCAGGGCGGCCACAACGCAGGCCACACCTTGGTGATCAATGGCGTCAAAACCGCGTTGCACCTGATTCCCAGCGGCATCATGCGCGCCGGCGTGAAGTGCTTTATCGGCAACGGTGTGGTGCTGGCTGTGGGCAAGCTGTTTGAAGAGATCGCCGGACTCGAAGTGGCCAAGGTGGAGGTGCGTTCGCGCCTGCGTGTGAGCGAAGGCTGCCCGCTGATCCTGCCTTTCCATGCGGCGCTCGACGTTGCACGAGAAGCGGCCAAGGAAAAAGCGGGAACCGCCAAGATCGGCACCACTGGTCGCGGCATCGGCCCGGCCTACGAAGACAAGGTGGCGCGCCGTGCGTTGCGTGTGCAGGACCTGAAGTACCCCGAGCGTTTCGCGACCAAACTGCGCGAACTGGTGGCTTACTACAACGTACAACTCGCGGCACTGGATGCCGACCAGCTGGACTGGAGCAAGGTGGGCTGGCTGAAAGACCAGCCGCTGTCGGACTTCATCGTCAACGGTGCCGTCCAGTACGAGGCGGTGCATGACCAGGCGCTGGCTCAGGCCGAGCTGCTCAAGCCCATGATCGCCGACGTGTCCCGCGAGCTCAACGAGGCGAACAAGGCGGGTGCCAACCTGCTGTTTGAAGGCGCTCAGGGGACTCTGCTCGACATCGACCACGGCACCTACCCCTTTGTCACCTCCAGCAACTGCGTGGCCGGCAACGCGGCGGCCGGTGCCGGTGTGGGCCCGAGCTTGCTGCATTACGTGCTGGGCATCACCAAGGCCTACTGCACGCGGGTGGGCGGTGGACCGTTCCCCACCGAGCTGGACTGGGAAAAAGAGGGCACACCGGGTTGGCACATGGCCACCGTGGGAGCCGAGAAGGGCGTGACCACCGGTCGCAGCCGCCGTTGCGGCTGGTTCGATGCGGCTTTGCTCAAGCGCTCGGCCCAGGTCAACGGCCTGACCGGTTTGTGCATCACCAAGCTGGACGTGCTTGATGGCCTGAACGAGTTGATGCTGTGCACCGGTTACGAGCTGGATGGTGAAACCATCGACATCCTGCCCATGGGCGCCGACGACATCGCGCGTTGCACGCCCATTTATGAAGTGATGCCCGGCTGGACCGACTCTTCGGTTGGCGTGACCGAATACGACAAATTGCCTGAAAACGCGCGCCGCTACCTGCAGCGCATCGAAGAAACCACGGGCGTGCCCATCCATGTGGTGTCGACCAGCCCGGACCGCGATCACACCATCCTGGTCCACCACCCTTACCACGCCCCCGCTTGATGATGGCGCCTGAGTTCGTGCAGAATCCCCCAATCGCATCCCACCCGGAGCTCTCATGCTGACCGAAGACGGCAAACACCTCTACGTCTCTTACGACGAGTACCACAACCTGATCGAAAAACTGGCACTCAAGGTGTACCAGTCGGGTTGGGAATTTGACACCATCCTGTGTCTGGCTCGAGGCGGTATGCGTCCCGGAGACATACTTTCGCGCATCTTTGATGTGCCACTGGCCATCATGTCCACCAGCTCTTACCGGGCCAATGCCGGCACCTCGCAAGGCAGCCTGGACATCGCCCGCTACATCACCACGCCCAAAGGGGAGATCGCGGGCAAAGTGCTGCTGGTGGATGACCTGGCCGACTCGGGCAAGACACTCAATGCCGTGATCGGGCAGCTGAAGTCCAGCTACAAGCCCATCACCGAACTGCGCAGCGCTGTGATCTGGACCAAAGAACTGTCGACTTTCACCCCCGATTACTCCGTCGAGCACCTGCCGACGAACCCGTGGATTCATCAGCCTTTCGAGAGCTACGACAGCCTCCGCCCAGCGGAATTGCTGGAGAAGTGGAAGCTTTGATCAGGGTCGTCGAACGCCCATTTTTCTGCGTTGTTCCTCATGCGGTAGGCTTCAGGGTGGTCACGACCCAATGAAAACCTCCAATTCATGAGCGAACTCTCTACCCAACTTATTCACCACCCCTACCGCGCTCCAGCGGGTTTTGAGGCTGTCGCACCGGGCGTTCACAAAGCGTCGACGGTCATTTTCCCCAATGTGCATGCCTTGCGCACGCAGGAATGGGTCGACAAGAGCGGCTACACCTATGGCTTGCATGGCACGCCCACGACCTTTGTGCTGGAGGAGCGCATTGCCTCCCTGGAGGGCGGGTCGCACTGTGTGCTGGCGCCCAGTGGCCTGTCGGCCGTGTCCCTGGTGGACATGGCGTTCCTGCGCCAGGGCGAAGAGCTGCTGATCCCCGATAACGCTTACGGGCCCAACAAGTCGTTCGCCAGCGGTGAGCTGGCGGCCTGGGGCATCACGCACCGTTTTTACGATGCGCAGAACCCGCAGGACCTGGCCGACAAAATCGGACCATGCACCCGCCTGGTCTGGCTGGAAGCACCGGGATCGATCACCCTGGAATACCCGGATTTGCCGGCCCTGGTGGGCGTGGTGCGTCAGGCCAACGGGCAGCGGCCCGAGGGCTCTCGTGCCATCGTGACGGCGCTGGACAACACCTGGGGCGCGGGCATCGCCTTTGATGCCTTTGAGCTGGGCGTGGACGTGTCCATGCAGGCCCTGACCAAATATCCGAGCGGCGGTGCCGACGTGCTCATGGGCTCGGTGGTCACGCGCGATGAGCGCCTGCATCGCCAGTTGCTCATGACCCACATGCGGCTGGGCTTGGGCGTGAGCGGGAACGACACCGAGCTGGTGCTGCGCGGCTTGTCGAGCATCGCTCTGCGGTACCAGGCGCAAGACATGAGCACGCGAGCGCTTGCGAGCTGGATGCAGGGCCAGAAGGGCGTGGTTCAGGTCTTGCACCCCGCGTTGAAGGGCTCACCCGGTCACGAAACCTGGGCCCGCGACGCCCGGGGCGCGGCCTGCCTGTTCAGCGTGGTCTTCGACGAGCGCTTTGACCAGGCCCGAATCGATGCGTTTTGCGACAGCTTGCAGCTGTTCAAGCTGGGCTGGAGCTGGGCCGGGCCCATCAGCCTGTGTGCCCCCTACGATGTACCCTCCATGCGCAAGGCGCCATGGCCCCACCAGGGCGGGCTGGTCCGTTTCGCGGTCGGCCTGGAGTCGACGGTCGACTTGCAGGCCGATCTGGCCCAAGCGCTGGACAGCCTCAACGCCTGACACCATTTCATTGCTTTTTTCACCCACCAACCCACCCATTTACCCACTCAAGAAAGACTGTTTTGGCCACTCCCAATTACGGATACGAAAAACGCCAGCGCGAACTCGCCAAGAAAAAGAAGAAAGAAGAGAAGGCCCGAGCCAAAGCTGCGGGCAAGTCACACGACGACCAGGACACCGGTGATTCGGCCAGTGAGGGGCAGGCGCCCGGCATGCCACCATCGCAAGACGAACCCGGATCAGATCAGCCCACCTGATCAGGACTTTTCAGCTGGATCACGGCGCCAGCTTCACCAGCCACGCGCGCATGTGGTTGTTGGCGACCGGCTGGGCATCCACACCTTCGCGCATGGCCCAGGCCAGTTTTTGCCGATAAAGCGTCAGGTGGTAGAGCTGGGTCTGGTGGCGCAACAAAGCGGCCCGGATTTGGCGCTGGCGCACCGCAGGCGCGGTCTCTATTGCACTGGCGTCGATCAGCGCATCCAGCTCAACGTCGGCGAATCGCCCGAAATTGACATCGCCTTGCCCCGTGGCTTCGTTGAACGAATGCATGATGGGGTCCATCGTGGGCTGCGGGTCGAGTTCTGCGCCACCCCAGGCCATCAGGTATGCGCTGCTGTCCAGCCGGTCGAGTTTGGGAAAAAACTGTGACCGGGGCATGGTCTGCACCCGCATGGTGATACCGACCTTGGACAACATGCCGGCCAGGGCCACACACAGCGCCTCATCGTTGACATTGCGATCGTTGGGACAGTCCAGCGTGAAGGAAAAACCCTTGGGGTAACCCGCTTCATCCAGCAGCCGGCGGGCAGCGGTGAGGTCAAATCCGGGTTGGCTGGCGTCCAGCTCCGGTGTGCTCGCGCAGGTGAGCGCTGAAGGCAGCAGGCAGCCGGTGGGCACGCCCTGATCGCGCAAAACCACTTTTTGAATCGCCTGG
>JBFHEQ010000255.1:0-5272 GCA_041584075.1 Hydrogenophaga sp. | reverse complement strand
GGTCGTCGAAGATGTCGGCGTGGTCAAACTCGAGGTTGTTGAGGATGGCCGTGCGGGGACGGTAGTGGACGAACTTGCTGCGCTTGTCGAAGAAAGCGGTGTCGTATTCGTCCGCTTCAATGACAAAGAGGGGCTTTTGCGCGTCCCTGGTGTGTTCGGTCGACGCGCTTGCTCCGCCGCTGTCGGGGTGGCGTGCTCCCAGCCTGGCCGACACACCGAAGTTCCTGGGAACGCCGCCGACCAGAAATCCGGGCTGTTGCCCAGTGGATTCGAGGATCCAGGTCAGCATCGCGGTGGTGGTGGTTTTACCGTGGGTTCCGGCCACCGCCATGACGTGGCAGCCTTGCAAGACGTGCTCTGCCAGCCACTGGGGTCCACTGGTGTATCGGGCGCCCTGGTCCAGAATGGCTTCCATCAGCGGGAATTTGGGCGTGCCGTCGGGCCGTCGGGCGCGGCTCACCACATTGCCGACCACAAACATGTCCGGGTTCAGGGCGATTTGGTCGGCTTCAAAGCCTTCGATGAGGTCGATGCCCAGCGCGCGCAACTGGTCGCTCATGGGAGGGTAAACGCCAGCGTCGCAGCCAGTCACCCGGTGGCCCGCTTCACGTGCCAGCGCGGCCAGTCCGCCCATGAAAGTGCCGCAAATGCCCAGAATATGAATATGCATGGGGGCGATTCTAGGAGGTTGCCGGACTTGGGGCGTCGATCGCGAAAATCGAGCCCGGCGAGGGCAGTTTTTGCCGGATTTGCAGCCCCATAGCCCGGCTATGGGGCAAAAAGACGGTGAAAGTTGGACCGCTGCGCTCGGTTTGCAGCCGACGATCCCCAAGTCCGACAGCCTCCTCGGCGTCCGTCAAACCCTGGGGTCATCCTGCGTGGCTCGCCTGTTCACGGCGTCCCGCAGGCACAATCGGGCCATGGAATTACACGGATCCGATCTGCAGGCCGAGCTCGCTGCGGTGGCTGCGCGCCTGGTGGTGGACGAGGGGATGGACCTTGCCGGTGCCAAGCGTCAGGCTGTCAAATTGCTGGGCTGTGGGCCGCGGACGCCTTGGCCCAGCGCGGCGGTCATGGACGCAGCCGTGAGGGAGCACATCGCGATTTTTTGTGCCGACACCCAGCCGGTCGAGTTGCGGGCCTTGCGCGAGCTCGCCCTGGTGTGGCTGGACCGCTTGGTGGAATTCTCGCCGCATGTGGGTGGCGCCGTGTGGCATGGCACGGCGACGCGGCACAGCGACATCTATATTCAGTTGTTTTGCGAAGATCCCAAGGTGGCCGAGTGGCGGCTGATCGATCGTGGGGTGGATTACCAGGTGAGCACCGTGCAAGGCTGGAAGGGCGAGCCGGTGGACGCCTTGAGTCTCAGAGTGCGCTGTGAGCCGTTGTCCTCCTGGGTGCTGGTCCATCTGATGGTGTACGACCGTGACGATGTCCGGGGTGCGCTCAAGCTGGATGCCCTGGGTCGAAAACCCAGAGGAGATGCCCAGGCATTGCGCGACGTTTTGGCGGATCACGGCCCGGAATCCCTCTAGGGCCTGTTCACCTTGTTTCCCCTTTCAGTTCACCCTTTTCGTGTTTTGAGTGCCTGCCCTCTCAGCACCTCAGCATTGTGACCCCCCCCCATGAACCCATCTCATCAACGAAGAGCTTTTCTGGGCGTGGCGGCTGCCGCTGCGCTGGCCGGTGCCGGCGTGGCCTGGTGGCGCCATGAGCCTTTGGCTGTCCTGTCCGAAGCCGAGCAGGCATTCTGGGGGCTGGAACTGGAAGACCCCCAAGGGCAGCCTCTGTTGATGGCGCCCATGCGGGGGCGGCCCTTGCTGGTGAATTTCTGGGCCACCTGGTGCCCGCCGTGTGTCGAAGAACTGCCGTTGCTGAACCGGTTCGTCCATGCGCAGGCGGCCCACGGCTGGCAGGTGGTTGGACTGGCAGTGGATCAGCCCAAGGCGGTGCAGTCCTTCTTGAAGAAGCTGCCTCTGGATTTCCCGGTGGGGATGGCGGGTCTTGCAGGCGCTGAGTTGAGCCGTACCCTGGGCAACCCCAATGGGGGGTTGCCTTACACCGTGGTGATGGATCGGCAGGGTGTGGTGCGGCACCAGAAGGTGGGCAAAGTCGATGTCGCGGAGCTGGACGCCTGGGCGCAGGACGTATGAAGACGCTCTCGAGGGGCGAGTGGGGGTGCTGATTCCAAGCATTGCACATTCGCCGGTATTTCCTGGGGAAAAACCGGTAAAGTGGCGCAAAACGATAAAAACGCGACAATGGCGACAACGAAGAGGGGATCGACCAGCGGTTCCTCGAGTGGGTCAATGGTGCTGTAACTTCGTGTACACTGCGCTCCCCGCTGATTATTAAGTCCAGAAGATGCGAGACATTGCAAACTTTTGGATTGATTTAGCCGAAGTTCGTTGGAGAAATCATGGATTTAAGAAAACTGAAAACGTTGATCGACTTGGTGTCCGAGTCCAACGTGTCCGAGCTCGAAATCACCGAAGCCGAAGGCAAGGTTCGCATCGTCAAGAGTGCTCCCATGGGTGTCGCGCAGCCCGTCACCTACAGCATGGCGCCTGCGCCCGCGGGCGCTGTCGCGCCAGCCGCCGCACCTGTGGACGTGGTGCCTGCGGTCGAGGCCCCTGTGGCTGCCCCCGAAGGACACACGGTGAAGTCACCCATGGTCGGGACGTTCTACCGGGCGGCCAGCCCAGGTGCCAAGCCGTTTGTCGAAGTGGGCGACACCATCAAGGAGGGTGAGACGATCTGCATCGTGGAGGCCATGAAGATTCTCAACGAGATCGAGGCCGACAAGAGCGGTACCGTGACCCGCATTCTGGTCGACAACGGTCAGGCAGTGGAATATGGCCAACCGATGTACGTCATCGCTTAAGCGGTCAAGCCCATGTTCAAGAAAATCCTGATCGCCAACCGCGGTGAAATCGCCCTTCGGATCCAGCGGGCCTGCCGCGAGATGGGCATCAAGGCGGTGATGGTGTACTCCGAGGCCGACCGTGATGCGAAATACATCCGGCTGGCCGATGAAGCGGTCTGTATCGGGCCGGCCCAGTCTGGCTTGAGTTACCTCAACATGCCAGCCATCATTTCGGCGGCCGAAGTGACCGATGCCGAGGCGATTCACCCCGGTTACGGGTTCTTGAGCGAGAACGCCGATTTTGCCGAGCGGGTCGAGAAGAGCGGTTTCACTTTCATTGGCCCCACGCCCGAGTCGATCCGCATGATGGGCGACAAGGTATCGGCCAAGCAGGCCATGATCCGCGCTGGCGTGCCTTGTGTGCCGGGTTCGGAAGGGGCTTTGCCCGCCGACGCTGCGGCCATCAAGAAAATCGCCAAGTCGATCGGTTACCCGGTGATCATCAAGGCAGCTGGCGGTGGCGGTGGACGCGGCATGCGTGTGGTTCACACCGAAGCGGCTTTGCTGCACGCGGTCCAGACCACCAAGGCGGAAGCCGGGGCGGCTTTTGGCAACCCCGAGGTGTACATGGAGAAATTTCTCCAGAATCCGCGCCACATTGAAATCCAGATTCTGGCCGACACCCACCGCAATGCCGTGTACCTGGGCGAGCGCGATTGCTCCATGCAGCGGCGCCACCAAAAGGTGGTTGAAGAGGCGCCTGCGCCGGGCATCCCCCGTCGGGCGATCGAAAAGATCGGCGAACGCTGCGCTGCTGCTTGCAAAAAGATGAGCTACCGTGGTGCCGGGACGTTTGAGTTCCTGTACGAGAACGGCGAGTTCTATTTCATCGAGATGAACACCCGCGTGCAGGTGGAGCACCCGGTCACGGAATGGATCTCCGGCGTGGACATCGTTCGCACCCAGATCGCAGTGGCGGCCGGCGAGAAGCTGCCCTTCACCCAGCGCCAGATCCAGTTGCGCGGCCATGCCATTGAATGCCGCATCAACGCCGAAGACGCATACAAGTTCACCCCGTCGCCCGGTCGCATCACGACCTGGCACATGCCCGGTGGGCCGGGTGTGCGCGTGGATTCCCATGCCTACGCCAACTACTTTGTGCCGCCGAACTACGACTCCATGATCGGCAAGCTCATCGTGTACGGCGACACCCGCGAGCAGGCCCTGGCCCGCATGCGCACGGCGCTGGCTGAAACCGCCATCGAAGGCATCAAGACCAACATCCCGCTGCACCGCGAGATCATGGTGGACGCCAACTTCGTGGCGGGTGGCACCAACATCCATTACCTTGAAGAATGGTTGTCTCAGCATGAGCGCTGAAGCCTCTGGATCTGCTGCCGCGGGCGGCACGCTGTACGAACTCGTGCTCATGGCGCCTGAGGCGGCGGTGGAGATGGTCGGCGACGCCCTGGTCGCACTGGATGCCTTGAGCGTTTCGGTGGAGGATGCCGATGCCCTGACCCCGGCCGAGCAAGCCCTGTTTGGTGAGCCCGGCATGCCGCCACCGCGGGAGGGCTGGCAGCGTTCGCGTGTCGTTGCGCTGTTTCCTGAAGAAGCGCTGGCGCGCGAGGCAGCCACTTTGTTGCAGCCGCAGGATTTCTTTGAAGGTTGTCAGGTGCTGGGTGTGCAGGCCGTGGTGGAGCAGGACTGGGTGCGCCTGACCCAGTCACAGTTCGATCCGGTCGAGATCACACCCACGTTCTGGATCGTGCCCACCTGGCACGAGCCACCCGAACAAGCCCGGCAGATCATTCGCCTGGACCCTGGCCTGGCCTTCGGTACCGGTACCCATCCCACCACGCGCATGTGCCTGCGCTGGACCGCAAAACGCGGAGCGAGCGGACAACGGGTGCTGGACTACGGCTGTGGATCCGGCATTCTGGCGATCGGTGCGGCCAAGTTTGGCGCCGCCGACATCGATGCGGTGGACATCGATCCCGCCGCGGTGGAGTCCACGCAGTTGAATGCCCAAGCCAACCATGTTGTGCTCAAGGCAGGTTTGCCGGATGCGGCCGTCGGTGAATACGATCTGGTGCTGGCCAATATCCTGGCCACCCCTCTCAAGGTGCTGGCTCCTTTGTTGTGCCAGCACGTGCGCCGGGGAGGGCATCTGGTTCTGGCAGGGATTTTGTCCCGTCAGGCGGAAGAGTTGCGTGAGGCTTACGCGCCCTGGGTCGAGTTGAGCGTCAGCGACGAAGAGGATGGCTGGATCCTGATGACCGCGCAGAAAGCCTGAGGTCTGCACCGCCTTGCGCCAGGCGCCTGAGCAACCCCTTTCGCCTGCAATAATCGGCGCATGAGTTTCACCACCCGTTGCCCAGCTTGCGGAACGATCTTCAAGGTCGT
>JBFHEQ010000254.1:0-5288 GCA_041584075.1 Hydrogenophaga sp. | reverse complement strand
GTGACCCACAGGGCCACCCAGGCGCTGGTGCCCAGGCTTTTCAACAAGTCGCTGTCGTGGAAAAACCCGATGCGCGTGTCGTTGTTGGCCGTGAACCAGTCGAGCGTGAAACCCATCCAGGGCGGCGTGGGATACGCCGCATCGTTGAAGGCGAACACCGCCACCACCAGCAGGGGCACAAAAAGGAACACAAAGAACCCGAGCATGAACCCGTTCAGGCCGACGCGCTCAAAAGCGCTTCTGGGGAGACTTGGAATCATCCGGACACACCCACTGACTTTGGAGCACCACACCGCCCACCGGGAACGCCGCGGAACTGGCTTTGCCAGGCCGCAGGCGTTGCCCCCGGATGGGGGGATGCGGCGACACGAAGTGCGCAAGCAACGGGGGTGAGCTTGTGCTGGGTCACGCGCAGCGGGGCGGGGGCGAGCTTGTGCTTCATCATGTCTTCATCACCGCGCCAAAGCGCTGTCCCGTGATTTTCAAGCCCGCCCAGACCAGCGCGGTGGACAGGAACAGCAACAGAAAGCCGAACGCCGCGCCCTGGTTCCAGTTGAAGCGGGTGATGAACTGGGTGTAGATCTGTTCGGTGAACCAGAGCGAGTTCTTGCCGCCCAGCAGGGTGGGCGTGAGGTAGTTGCCCAGACACAGCATGAAGACCACGATGGAGCCCGCAGCGATGCCGGGTGCGGCATGGGGAATGACGATGCGGCGCACGATGTTGGCAGTGGAGCCGCCCAGGTCGTAGGCGGCTTCGATCAGGCTGTCGTCCAGGCTCTCCAGGCTGTTGACCAGCGGGATCACCATGAACAGCAAAGAGGCATAGACCAGGCCCACCAGGATGGTGGCGTCGTGGTACAGCAACTCCACCGGCTGGCCGGCCAGCCCGACCGCCTGCAACACGCTGGACACCACCCCCGTCTCGCGCAACAGGATCAACCAGCCCAGGGTGCGCACCATTTCACTGACCCAGAACGGCAGCAGGCACAGCACCAGCAAAACCGTCTTGGCGCGCCCACGCGCCACCTTGGCGATGTACCAGGCCGCAGGAAAGGCCAGCAACAAGGTCAGCAGCGTGGCCAGCACCGACAGGGTGGCGGTGCGCACAAAGGTGTTCCAGTACAACGGCTCATCGATGAAGGTCTGGTATTGCTCGGTGCTGAAGGCGTATTCACCCGGGCCCACGCGGCCCTGCAAGGACAGCACCAGCAGCTCGATGTGGGGCAGGATCACCAGACCGAACAACCACAACAAGGCCGGGGCCAGCAAAAGGCCCAGCATCCAGCGGCGCTGAGACGTGGCGATCATGCGGAAAAACACCAGGCCTGCGCCGGCTGGTACGTGAAATGCACCGGATCACCGGTCCGCAAGTCGGCCAATCGGCCCGTCAAGGGCAAGGCGATTTGCAAGGGTGCACGTGTGCGCGACTCGGCCACTTGAACGGTCGAGTTGCCGCCATCAAACAAGACACTTTGCACCTGCGCGCTCCACACCGGCTCGCCCGCCGGCAGCTCTGCGTACTTGCGAGCGATTTCGACGGCTTCGGGCCGGATGAACAGCGTGGCTTTTTGCCCCATGTCCACCGCACCCACGCGCTGCGCCCAAAGGGCCAAACCTTGTGGGGTGCGCAACTGCACCTGCTCCCCGTTGCGCGACTCGATCACACCTTCAAACCGGTTGTTGTTGCCCACAAAACCGGCCACAAAAGCTGTCTTCGGCTGGTAGTACAGCTGTTGCGGACTGCCCACCTGTTCGAACTTGCCGTGGTTCATGACGGCCACCTGATCGGACATCACCAGCGCTTCCGACTGGTCGTGCGTGATGTAAACGAAGGTCGTGCCGACCTCGGCCTGCAACTGCTTGAGCTCCACCTTCATGTGCTCACGCAGCTTGAGGTCGAGCGCGCCCAACGGTTCGTCCAGCAGCAACAGGGCCGGCTCCAGCACCAGGGATCGGGCGATCGCCACCCGCTGCTTCTGGCCACCCGAGAGCTGGTCGATGCGCTTGCTCTCGCTGCCCGGCAAGCCCACTCGCTTGAGCATGTCGATCACCTGGGCCTTGGCCGCTGTGCCCTTGACGCCGCGGCGCTCCAGACCGTAGGCGATGTTCTCGCCCACACTCATCATGGGGAACAGCGCCAGGTGCTGGAACACCATGTTGACCGGGCGCTTGTTGGGGCCCACGCCGGCCATGGACTGGCCTTTGATGCGAATGTCGCCCGCGTCGGGCGATATGAACCCCGCGATCATGCGCAACAGCGTGGTCTTGCCGCAGCCCGATGGGCCAAGGATGGAAAAAAACGAGCCCCGCGGCACGTTGAAACTCAAGTCGTCGACCGCCGCAAACGCACCGTAGCGTTTGCGGGCGGCCAAGACTTCGAGATCCAACGCGGCGGGACTGCCTGCGTTGATACCGGACACCTGGCGCAGCTGGGCTTATTTACCGGCTTTGACGCGATCGAGCACGCGGCCTTCAATCTCTTCAATGCCGGCCGGCACAGCGGGGTACCACTTGATGTTGTTCAACGCGGCTTCGGGGAAGCTCTCGGCAAACTGTTTCTTCAGCACGGGGTCCATCATCTGGTCGGCGCCCTTGCTGGCGGTGAAGTTGCCGGCGGCACTGGCGACCTTGGCGGCCACTTCGGGGCGCATGTTGAAGTTGATCCAGGCGTAAGCGGCAGCGTCATTCTTGCCCTTGGCCGGAATGGCGAAGGTATCGACCCAGCCCAATGCACCCGATTTCGGTGCGATGAACTTCACATCGGGGTTGGCCTTGTTGAGCTCCCAGCCACCCGTGTCCCACATCATGGCCGTGGTCAGTTCACCCGATCGGATGCCGGCCAGCAACTGGTCTTTGGCGTCCCAGTAGAACTTCACGTTGGCCTTGCAATCGGCCAGCTTCTTGCCCATCTCGTCCATCAGGGCGCCGTAGGCCTTGGGGTCGTTGTAGAGCGCAAACGGGTCTTTGCCCGAAGCGAAAGCCATGGCGATCAGCGTGGGGCGCTTCAGGCGCATGCTGACCTTGCCGGCGTTTTCAGCGGCGCACAGGTCGGCGTAATCCATGGCCTTGGAGGTCTTGGTATTGACCACCAGACCATCGGTGCCCCAGATGTGTGGCACACCGTAAATCTTGCCGGCGACCGTGGTGTTCTTTTCGGTGGACTTCAGCATCGAAGGAATGAACAGCTCGGCCTTGAGCTTGCTCATGTCCATGGCCTTGTAGATGCGGAACTCGGCCTGGGGTCCGGCAATGCGGTCCTGGCTGGGCTGGGCCAGATCGAAGCCGGCGCCGCCTGTGGCACGCAGCTTGGAGATCATCTCTTCGTTGTTGGAGGTGGTGACTTCCACCTTGTAGCCCGTCTCTTTGGTGAACTGTTCGATCACGTCTTTCGGCGCATAGCCACCCCAGGTCAGCAGGCGCAGGGTTTTGTCATCTGCGTGGGCCGCGCTGGTCATCAATGTCGCAGCGGCCAAGGCAAGGGTCGTGAACTGGATCTTCATGGGAAGACTCGCTTTCGGGGAAGTTGGATGAAACGTTGATACTCAAAACAGCGAGCACGATGCGTGCCAGCCATCGCCAGAAACTGCACCATCGCAGAATCCAGCAAACCCCAGAATAAGTCAAGCCCGTGAATGTTTCATGACACCGGACCGGCTTCGCCCAGCCGGATTCGACGGCAGGCTGGCCCGCAAGCCAACCCCCTCAGGTCAGCGAACCGGCTCGAAGAGAAACGCGTCCATGGACAACACGCCGTGGGTGACGCCCCCGTCGATGGGCGTGACCTGCGCATCGGCACCCGCCGCCCCGGCCGCGACCATCAGGGGCCACAGGTGCTCCGGCGTGGGGTGGGCCCGCCGGGCCTGCGGTGCCAGGGTCATGGCGCGCTTCAACCGCTCGTGGTCGCGGACCACCAAGGTGTCACGAGCCCAGGTGGCGAACGCCAAGGTGTAGGCTTCGCCGGCAGCATCCGCCGCATCGAAGCGGACTTCGTACAGGTTGTGGGTGAGGCTGCCCGACCCGATGATGAGCACCCCCTCATCGGACAGTGGCGCCAGCGCCTGACCGAAAGCGTAGGCCTGTGCCCCGTCGAGACCGGCGGGCAACGACACCTGGAACACCGGCACATGGGCCTGCGGCACCAGGTAGGTCAACGGCACCCAGGCACCGTGGTCCAGACCCCTTTCAGCATCGGGCTCGGCGGCCCAGCCCGCCGCGCGCAGCACCTCGATGGTGCGGCCCGCCAGCACCGGGTGGCCTGGCGCGGGGTAGTTCAGTGCATAAAGCGCCTGCGGAAAGCCCCCGAAGTCGTGCACCGTCGGGGGCGCCGCCGATGTGGTCACGCGTGGCGCAGCCGTCATCCAGTGAGGCGACACGACAAGAAGCGCCTTGGGGCGGGGCAACTGCTGGCCCAGCGCTGTCAGCGCCGGGCCGGCCATACCCGGATCGATGGCGAACGTGGGTGCGCCGTGGGACACAAAAACGACGGGCAAACGGGAGGACATACCAGAGTTCCAGTGAGGGCGCGCGCCCCGGGGGAAAAGCACCAATGTACGGCGCCAGCAACCCGGAACCGACCACGCCACACGGTCACAGCCGTGAAAGGTTTTGAAGCCAGGGGCAACCATGGGCCAGCGCGGACCTTTGATGCAGCGAGATAATCACCCCATGGCAAACAAACAGCGTGTGGTGGTGGGCTTGAGCGGCGGCGTGGACTCTGCGGTGAGCGCCTACCTGCTCAAACAACAGGGTTATGAGGTCGTCGGCATCTTCATGAAGAACTGGGAAGACGATGACGATGGGGAGTTCTGCTCGTCGAACATCGACTTCGTGGACGCGGCCAGCGTGGCCGACGTGATCGGCATCGAGATCGAACACGTCAATTTCGCAGCCGAATACAAGGACCGCGTCTTTGCCGAGTTCCTGCGGGAATACCAGGCCGGGCGCACGCCCAACCCCGACATTTTGTGCAACGCCGAGATCAAGTTCAAGGCATTTCTGGACCACGCCATGCGCCTGGGCGCCGAAAAAATAGCCACCGGTCATTACGCCCGGGTTCGCGAAAACAATGGCGCGTTTGAGCTGCTCAAGGGCCTGGACCCGCTGAAAGACCAGAGCTATTTCTTGCACCGGCTCAACCAGGAACAGCTGAGCAAGACGCTGTTTCCGGTGGGCGAACTGCCCAAAACCGAGGTGCGCCGCATCGCCGCCGAGATCGGCCTGCCCAACGCCAGGAAGAAGGACAGCACCGGCATCTGCTTCATTGGCGAGCGCCCTTTCCGGGATTTCCT
>JBFHEQ010000253.1:0-5353 GCA_041584075.1 Hydrogenophaga sp. | reverse complement strand
TCGATCTCGAACAACGCCGAGTTCGGCGAGTACGTGACCGGTCCTGAAGTCATCAACGCCGAGTCGCGCGAAGCCATGCGCAACGCGTTGAAGCGCATCCAGAACGGCGACTACGCCAAGATGTTCATCCAGGAAGGCCAGCTGAACTACCCCAGCATGACCGCCCGCCGCCGCAACACCGCCGACCACCAGATCGAAGTGGTGGGTGGCAAGCTGCGCGCCATGATGCCCTGGATCGCCAAGAACAAGCTGGTGGACCAGACCCGCAACTGATGCAGCTGTCCGGTCGGCCTGCGTGAGTGGGTCGGCTGGAGCGTCTCTCGAAAAAGGCCACTTCGGTGGCCTTTTGCATGGGTGCTTCACCCGGTTCGCGCAAGCTGATCCGTGGCTTACACTGATGCATGTCAGCGCCCGGCGATCTTGGAGGATCGGCACGGGCTTGTTTCCTCACGAGAACCCTTGATGCAAGACGACGATACATTGGGCGCAGCGGCCCCTGAGGGCCGCAAACGGGCCAAAGGCATTTACATGGTGCCCAACATGATCACGCTGGCGGCCTTGTTTGGTGGCTTCTTTGCGATCGTGATGGCCATGAACGGCCGGTTTGAAATGGCCACGGTGGCGATTTTTGTGGCCATGGTGCTCGACAGCCTCGATGGCCGGGTGGCCCGCATGACCAACACCCAGAGCGCATTCGGAGAGCAGATGGATTCGCTCTCGGACATGGTCTCGTTTGGCGCGGCGCCTGCGCTGGTGGCCTATATCTGGACCCTCAATTCCCTGGGTCGTTGGGGCTGGATTGCCGCCTTTGTCTATTGCGCCTGTGCCGCTTTGAGGTTGGCCCGCTTCAATGTCAACACCGGGGTGGTTGACAAGCGCTATTTCCAGGGGCTGCCGTCGCCAGCCGCTGCGGCCATGGTGGCGGGCTTTATCTGGCTGGCCACCGACGCACGTCTGGATCCTCACGCCATGCGCTGGTTCCTCTTTGGCATCACCCTGTTTGCTGGCCTGACGATGGTGACCAACGTCCCCTTTTACAGCTTCAAGGATCTGAGCCTCAAACGCAGTGTGCCTTTTGCGGCCATCGTGCTGGTGGCCCTGGGCATTGCGGTGATCAACATCGACCCGCCCACTGTGTTGTTTGCCCTGTTCGTGTTGTACGGTCTTTCAGGCTACGCTGTCCTGATCTGGCGCAGGGCCAAAGGGCGCCCGTCCAGCCTGATCAGCACCTCCACCGATGAGCCTGAGGAGCGTGGTCTGCACGAATAGCGAATTGCCATGATGGCGATGTTCAAGCTCTATCGGGCTGGACCTTTTTGTTGTGATACATTGCTCGTCATGAAACAAGTTTCGTTTTCGCTACTACTGGGTGTCCGTCACGGGCATGCTTGGTAACGCGCGAGCGATCAACCACCACGGCCCGTTTGCATCCGCAGCGGGCCGTTTTGTTTTGTTCTGCGGATTTTTGCCTAAGCATTGCCCACGAGGCAGCCATTGGAGTACGACATGACCGACAAGCTCATCATCTTTGACACCACCTTGCGCGACGGCGAGCAGTCGCCAGGTGCGTCCATGACCCGCGACGAAAAGCTGCGCATCGCCCGCCAGCTGGAGCGTCTCAAGGTCGATGTGATCGAGGCCGGATTCCCTGCCAGTTCCAATGGCGATTTTGAATGTGTTCAGGCGATCGCCAACACCATCAAGGACTCGACCGTGTGTGGCCTGGCTCGCGCAAACGACCGCGATATCTCGCGGGCGGCCGAAGCGCTCAAGGGAGCCAACCGTGCCCGCATCCACACCTTCATCGCCACCAGCCCGCTGCACATGGAGAAAAAGCTGCGCATGACACCCGATGAGGTGTTCGAGCAGGCCAAACAGTCGGTGCGTTTTGCGCGCAACCTGGTCGATGACATCGAATTCAGTCCAGAAGACGGCTACCGCAGCGACATGGATTTCCTGTGCCGCGTCCTGGAGACCGTGATCAAGGAGGGCGCGACCACCCTGAACATCCCCGACACGGTGGGCTACGCCATTCCCGAGCTCTACGGTGACTTCATCCGCACCTTGCGCGAGCGGATTCCGAACTCCGACAAGGCCATCTGGTCAGTGCATTGCCACAACGACCTGGGCATGGCGGTGGCCAACTCGCTGGCCGGCGTGAAGATCGGCGGGGCTCGTCAGGTTGAATGCACGATCAACGGTCTGGGCGAGCGTGCCGGCAACTGCTCACTGGAGGAGATCGTGATGGCGGTTCGCACCCGGCGTGACTACTTTCAGCTCGATGTGGGCGTGGACGCGACCCAGATCGTGCCGGCCAGCCGCATGGTCAGCCAGACCACGGGGTTCGTGGTGCAGCCGAACAAAGCCGTGGTCGGCGCGAATGCCTTTGCGCATGCCAGCGGCATCCATCAGGATGGCGTGCTCAAGGCGCGTGACACCTATGAAATCATGCGCGCCGAAGACGTGGGCTGGAGCGCCAACAAGATCGTGCTGGGCAAGCTCAGTGGCCGCAATGCTTTCAAGCAACGCTTGCAGGATCTGGGCATCGAGATGGCGTCCGAGAGCGACATCAACACAGCATTTGCCGCCTTCAAGGAGCTGGCCGACCGCAAGAGCGAGATCTTTGACGAGGACATCCTGGCGCTGTGCAGCGACGAGAGCGTGACCCCCGAGAAAGAACAGTATGGCCTTGTGTCGTTGGCCCAACACAGTGAAACGGGTGAGCGTCCGCACGCCGAGGTGGTGTTCACCATCAACGGCAAGGAGTTCCAGGGCGCTTCCGACGGCAATGGGCCGGTGGATGCCTCACTGAAGGCGATCGAGACCCACGTCAAGAGTGGGGCGGAATTGCTGCTGTATTCGGTCAATGCGATCACCAGCGGATCGACCGAAAGCCAGGGTGAAGTCACGGTGCGTTTGCAGCACAGCGGGCGGGTCGTCAATGGTGTCGGGGCCGATCCCGATATCGTTGTGGCTTCGGCCAAGGCTTATTTGAGCGCACTGAACAAACTGCAGAGCAAAGCCGACCGCGTCGCAGCACAAGGTTAAAGTTGTTAAAAATCAATGACTTGTAACATTGTTGTCGGTTGAACGGCGGTTTGATCCCGCAAGTAGCACCTGTTCCACCGATCAATTAGGAAGTTATCGCAAGTTTTTGATATTGCTAGTTATTTTCACATCTTCTATACTCCACACCAGCGCATTGCCCTTGCCTGGAGTGGAGTTATGAGATTGTTACAAAATCGCGGTCGACAAGTGTGGCAGGCCTTGGTCTGTTCGGTGCTTTCCACGGTCTTGATGGTGCCCCTGGGTGCCGAGGCGGCTTCGGGCAAGTCGGCTCCCAGCAAGAAACAACGGGTTGAGGCGTCCAAGGCGGCTGAGCGCCGCAAGGTGGCGACGGCGCGCAAAGTCAAATCGGGCAAGGTCGCTGTCAAAGCATCGTCTGGCAAATCGGCCAGACTGAGCCGTGAAGACGCTCGCAAGGTGCAGCGACTGGCGTTGCGCGCCAAAGGCAAGGTGCGGGCCACGAGCAAAGCCAGCAGCAAAGTGAGCAGCAAAGGGCGGTTGTCGCTGGCCTCTCATTCGCCTTCCGCGAAATCGTCCGTGATGCGTGTGGCAGCCGTGCCTCGTTTGTCGCGCGGTGAGCAACTGGGCCTGCGCGGTTCCGACGATGTGCTCGAACTCAAGTCCAGTGTGGCGCTGGTGATGGACCAGGAAACCGGCGAAGTGTTGTTCAGCAAGAACGATTCAGCCGTGTTGCCCATTGCTTCATTGACCAAGCTGATGACGGGTCTAGTGATTGCCGATGCGCAATTGCCCATGGACGAAATGATCAGGATCACCCAGGACGATGTGGACACCCACAAATTCAGCCGTTCGCGCCTGGCCGTAGGCACCACCTTGAGCCGGGGCGAAATGATGCACCTGGCCTTGATGTCCAGTGAAAACCGTGCTGCGAATGCCTTGGGTCGCACGTTCCCAGGCGGCTTGGCCCGTTTCGTCGGTCTGATGAACGCCAAGGCGCGCGATCTGGGCATGAACGATACCCACTACGTCGAACCCACGGGTTTGATGAGCCAGAATCAGTCCAGTGCGCGTGACCTGGCCACCTTGGTTGCGGTGGCCTACGAGCGCCCCATCTTGCGCGATTTGTCGACCTCGCCCAGTCATGAGCTTGCCCTGGGCAGTCGCACCCTGAGGTTCAACAATTCGAACCGCCTGATCCGCAATCCCGAATGGGATATCGGCTTGCAGAAAACCGGCTACATCTCCGAAGCTGGACGGTGCCTGGTGATGCAAGCCAATGTGGCGGGCCGCAAATTGATCATGGTCTTTCTGGACTCAGACGGGCGCATGGCACGTTCACAAGACGCTGAACGCGTTCGCCATTGGGTCGAAGCACAGGGATACCAGCGCCCTGCTGTTCGCCCTCAGGGTTGAGCGGATAGAGGTGAGTCCAGTGATCCTCGACTGGCTGCCCTATGCAAAAACGGCCCTTGAAGGGCCGTTTTTTTTTGATGTGGGCAACTCAGCGCACGCGCGCCTGAATGCCCTGAACATGGCTGGGACAACCCAAAGCCGTGGAAATATCCAGAGCGGTGGCGCGCAACTTGGACACCCAGCTTTCGTCGATCCGGTCTGCCGGGGCTGAGATGGACAGGCCGGCGACGAGTTTGGACTGGTCATCGTATATGCCGGCGGCCATACAACGGACACCCAGTTCCAGCTCCTCGTTGTCGCGGGCCACGCCGGCTTGCCGGCATTGGTCCAGTTCGCGTTCGAGAGCCGCCAGTTGGGTAAGGCTGTTGCGGGTGTTGCCGGCCAGTCCGGTGCGCGTGGCATAGGTTCGAACCCGCTGAGGATCATCGGCGGCGAGGAAAAGCTTGCCCACCGAGGTCAGGTGCAGGGGTGCTCGCCCGCCAATGGCCCGAACGACCTGCATGCCCGAACGTTCGCTGTAGGCGCGCTCCACATACACGATCTCGTCGCCCTGGCGCAGGCTCAGATTGACGGGTTGCTGGATCAGCTTGTGCAGTTCGCGCATGGGTTGAAGCGCGGCGTCGCGGACACTGAGGCGGGCTTTGACGAGGTTGCCCAGTTCCAGCAAGCGCATGCCCAGACGATAGCTGCCGGCTTCCGGGCGGTCCACAAAGCGACCGATGGTGAGATCGTTCAGGATACGGTGGGCGGTCGATGGATGCAGACCGGTTCGCTCGCTGATGTCTTTGAGCGATACAGGTTCTTCACGGGAGGCCAGTACTTCCAGCAAGTTGAACATGCGCTCCATCACCTGGACGGTGGGCGTTGTGGGCAGGGAGTCGGAACGTTTGGTCATGGCATCTCGTGGGTTGCC
>JBFHEQ010000252.1:0-5355 GCA_041584075.1 Hydrogenophaga sp. | reverse complement strand
GGTCATGCTCTGCCCGAACACCCCCAGAATCGACGCGCAGTTCACCAGGCTGCCGCTGCCCTGGCTGTACATCTGGCGCAAAGACGCGCGCGCCACGCGGAACACGCCATTGAGGTTGATGTCGATCACCCGCAAAAAGTCTTCATCCGGATAGGTCTCCGCTGCGGCCATGCCTGCGATACCGGCGTTGTTGAACACCCCATCCAGCGACCCCATGGTTTTGACAGCGTCGAGAATCAGCGCATCCACCTGCTCGCTGGAGCTCACATCTGCGGGCAGGAAGTGGCAGCGTCCACCGTGCGTTTTGACCAGTCCCGCCACCACCGCTTCACCGCCCGATTGCGTCAGGTCGGTGAGCACCACCCGGGCTCCCTCTTGCAGGCAGCGTTCGACCGTTGCGAGCCCGATGCCGCTGGCGCCGCCGGTGATCAGTATGTTTTTGTCTTTCAGCCGCATGGTGCCTCCTGGTGCAGATCGTAAAAAAGCGCGGTGCCCGAAACCTCAGGCACCCCTCCAGTCAGGTTTCATTTTGCGGCCAGGGATGGCGGAGACGACTTCTTGCCCCCGCAAAACTGGCGCAGACCTGATCTGGATCAAGCGCGGGCATCGCTGTGCTGCTCAAGAACACCGATCCCGCCCCCTGTCATGCGCCGGAGCCCCTCAATCGATGCGCACCTGCACCTCACCCTTCTTCACTTGCACCGGGTACGTTTTGAGGGCCTTTTCACCCCGCACCACGTTGAGCAGCTGGATGCCCGGCGGGAAGTTGGCCCAATCAATCACTTCACCCGTGCGGATGTCAAATCTTGCGCGGTGCAGCGGACACTGCACCTTGCAGCCGTCAATGATCTTGCCGCGCCCCAGCGGGGCGAAGGTATGGGTGCACTGTGACTGGGTGGCGAAGAAGCCCTCGGCCAGGTGGTAAATCACCACCTTGGTAGAGCCAGCCGTGTGGGCAGCCATCTTGCCCAGCGGCAAGTCATCGATTGTGCAGACGGTGTGCCAAGCCACTTTCAACTCCTTGAATCAGGTTGCAAACACGTTCAACTTTTCCATGCCCGCCGGCCAGGAACCAGCCGGTGCGCCGTCAAGCCGGAGTGCCGGGGCTCACGCCCTCTGGCGCCAGCACGCGCATCAGCCACCGGTTCAGGTCCGCCACTTCCTCCGCGCACACCGAATGGGCCATGGGATAGCTGTGCCAATCCACCGGTTGACCCCAGGCCAGCAAGGCATCTCGTGAAGCCTCTCCTCTCGACACGTCCACCATCGGGTCCTGCTGCCCATGGGCCAGGAACACGGGTGTCTGGTCGTTGGCCGAATGGCGCTCGGCCGCAGTGGCACCCGCCAGCGGCAGGTAGCCCGACAGACCCACAATGCCCGCCAGCCGTTGTGGCGCGCGCAAGCCCACCATCAAGGCCATGGCGCAGCCTTGTGAAAAGCCCATCAACACAACGCGCTGTGCTGGGACACCGCGCTCCACTTCCCGGTCCAGCAGTTGCTGCACGATGTTCGCCGACTGGCGCAGGCCACGTTCGTCTTCGGCGCGCGGCATACCGGGCTCCTCGCTGGGCGGAAAAATGTCGTACCAGGCACGCATCTCATAACCGCCATTGATGCTCACGGGCCGTACCGGCGCGCTGGGAAATACAAACCGAACCGGGCCAACGGCACTCAGGTCGAGCTCCCGGGCGATGGGGACAAAATCCTGCCCATCGGCCCCCAGACCGTGCAACACCACCACGCTGGCCACAGGCTGGGCGGCAGCGTCGGCGCCGGTGAGCATTTCAATGATTTCCAAAGCTTGAGCAGTCATGGCTCCAGCATACGCCAAGACATACCGGCTCCGCAGGCCACAGGCCCTCGGCTGCCGCCAGTGTCGGGACCGGCCACACGGGAAGTCACCAGAGCGACAGCCGTCCAAACAGGTTTTGACAGCGCCCGCCCCGACCCCGTTTCCGCTGCCCTCGCCTCGCAAGGGCCGAGACCCGACAACGTGCCCCCCAAGCCCCATCGCGACCGGATCAGGCCCGCCCGCCGATCAAGGTGAAACCCTGTAACACCCCGGCCACAGCTTGGCTAAAGTGGGGAATTATTGCCCTGGGAAAACAAAGATGAGCATCATTTCAAACGAATACCTTGCCCTGCAACGCCTCTACCAATGGGAAAAGACCGCTCCCGATCGGGTAGCACTCACCCAGCCCATGGGCCAGGGAGCCGTCCAGGATTTCACCTGGCGCGAAGTCGGTGATCAGGTTCGCCGCATGGCGGCATTTATCCAGTCACAAGGCTGGGAGCCCGGCTCCAAAGTCGCCATCCTGTCCAAGAACTGCGCCTGGTGGCTGATGAACGATCTGGCCATCTGGATGGCTGGCCATGTGTCGGTGCCGCTGTACCCCACGCTGGCGCCCGAGACCATTCGCCAGATCCTGGAGCACAGCGAAGCCAAGGCCTGTTTTGTGGGCAAACTCGATGGCTGGGAACACATGAAGCCCGGCGTCCCCGCCGACCTGCCCTGCTTCAGCTACCCGCTGTCGCCGCCCGACGCGATCAAAGCCTACGAAGGCTGGGACGCCATCTGCAAGCGCACCCAGCCCGTCAAAGGTGAGCCCGTGCGCGGTGAAGACGAGCTGGCCACCCTGATCTACACCTCGGGGACCACCGGCATGCCCAAAGGGGTGATGCACTCCTTCGGCAACTTTGCCTGGGCACTGGACGCCGGACTCAAGCGCATCCCCATGTCGGGTGATGACCGCATGCTGTCTTATCTGCCGCTGGCCCACGTGGTCGAACGCACGCTGGTCGAACACGGCTGGCTGGGCACGGCCATGCACGTGTACTTCGCCGAGTCGCTCGACACCTTCGCAGCCGACCTGCAACGAGCCCGTCCCACGATTTTCTTCTCGGTCCCGAGGCTGTGGGTCAAGTTCCAGCAGGGGGTCCACCACAAGATGCCACCCGCCAAGCTGAACCGCTTGCTGGGCATTCCGATCCTGGGCGGCATTGTGCGCAAAAAGATCATGAAAGCACTCGGACTGGACCAGTGCAAATTCGCGGCCGGCGGCGCAGCACCCATGCCCATCGCCCTGCTGCAGTGGTACAGCAAGCTCGGCCTGAACATCAACGAGGGCTACGGCATGACCGAAAACCTCGCACTCTCGCACCTAACCGTGCCAGGGAAAAACCAGCAAGGCACGGTCGGCCCGGTGTACCCCGGTGTAGAGCAACGAATCGATCCGGCCACGGGCGAAATCCAGATGCACAGCCCTGCACTCATGCTGGGTTATTACAAGGAACCTGAAAAAACCCGTGAGACCATGACCGAAGACGGCTGGCTCAAGACGGGCGACAAAGGTTCGATCGATGGGGAGGGCCTGCTGCGCATCACCGGACGGGTCAAAGACCTGTTCAAGACTGGCAAAGGCAAGTACGTCTCGCCGGCTCCGATCGAAGACAAGCTGGTGATGCACGAAGCCGTCGAGGCCTGTGTAGTCACGGGCGCGAACCTGGGTCAGCCGCTGGGCATCGTGATGCTCAACGAAGAGGCTGTCAAAAGTGTGGCCGATGCGGGTGCCCGAAGCGAGCTGGAAGCCTCGCTGGCCAGCCACCTCAAGCGCATCAACGCCACCCTGGACCCCCACGAGCAGTTGCAATGTCTGGTCGTCGCGACCACCGCCTGGACGGTGGACAACGACATCATCACCCCCACCTTCAAGGTCAAGCGCAACCGCATCGAAGACCTGTACGCCAAAAACTTTGAAGCCTGGGAGGCTTCGGGCAAGAAAGTGATCTGGCAAAAACCGTGACGCCCTGCGGCCCTGCCTGAGCTTGGACGGGATCGCAGGTTCCCGCCCGCCACACCTCCGGCCACCGCAGCGCCGGGCCGCCCCAAGCCAGGTCAGCCCAGCGCCTGCGCATGGTGGCGCAGGTGGTCCTCCATGAAGGTGCTGATGAAGTAGTAGCCGTGGTCATGCCCCTCGTGCCGGCGCAACGTGAGTGGCTGGCCCACTGCCTGGCAGGCAGCCTCGAAGGCCTCGGGATGCAGTTGCTCCACCAGGAATTTGTCGGCCAGGCCCTGGTCGATCAGGATGCCGCCCGGGTACGGCGCCGCGCTCTGGCCGGTCATCAGTGCGCTGGCATCGTGCGCGGCCCAGGTAGCCTCGTCCTGGCCCAGGTAACCGGTGAACGCTTTGTGGCCCCATGGGCATTTCGTCGGTGCGCAAATCGGCGCGAAGGCCGACACGCTCCTGAATACGCCCGGGTGGCGCAGCGCCAACGTGAGCGCGCCGTGACCGCCCATGGAGTGTCCGAACAAGCCCTGACGCCCGGCGTCCAGCTTGAACTCGGCCGCAGCCTGGGGGAGCAACTCCTTGAGCAGGTAACTCTCCATGCACCAGTGGCCCGACCAGGGCGCTTCGGTGGCATCGAGGTAAAAACCCGCCCCCACACCAAAGTCCCAGTGGTGGTCTTCGCTGTCGACCCCCGTGTTGCGCGGGCTGGTGTCGGGCATCAACAATGCCAGCCCCAGCTCGGCAGCCACACGTTGCGCACCGCCCTTCATGGCAAAGGTCTCCTCGGTGCAGGTCAGACCGGCGAGGTAGGTCAGCACCGGAACCGATGCACCAGCCAAAGCCTGCGATGGCAAATACACCCCAAACCGCATCGGCAAGCCGACCTCGGCAGACATGTGTTTGTAAAAGCGCTGCACACCGCCAAAACAGGCGTGCTCGCTGATGAGTTCAAGGCGTTCAAAGGTGTTGCTCATAGGACCTACCGATAGAGAGAGCCGCATCAGGCACGGAGAGGGAGTTTGCCCCAGAACGCCGCAGGACCGGCTTTGCCGGACTGCCAGCGTTGCCCCTTGAGGGGCGGAGCGCAGCGACGGGGGTGGGTCCAGCACAGCTTTGCCGGACTGCCAGCGTTACCCCCTGCGGGGTGACGCGCCCTTCGGGCGCGGCGCAGGGGGTGTCAGAACAACACCACCCCCCGGATCGACTCACCGCTTTTCATCAGGTCAAAGCCCTTGTTGATGTCTTCCAGCGGCATGGTGTGGGTGATGAGATCGTCGATGTTGATCTTGCCGTCCATGTACCAGTCCACGATCTTGGGCACGTCGGTGCGACCGCGGGCGCCGCCAAAAGCCGAGCCTTCCCATTTACGACCTGTCACGAGCTGGAACGGGCGCGTCGAAATCTCGGCGCCCGCTTCGGCCACGCCAATGATGATGCTGCGGCCCCAGCCCTTGTGGGTGCACTCCAGCGCATCGCGCATCACCTTGGTGTTGCCGATGCATTCGAACGAATAGTCTGCGCCGCCATCGGTGAGCTGGACGATGGCGTCGACCACGTTGTCCACTTC
>JBFHEQ010000251.1:0-5358 GCA_041584075.1 Hydrogenophaga sp. | reverse complement strand
CTGTGGGTCGTGGACGACGAAAAACTGCGCGTGGACTGGCGGGGGCACACCCTGGGCCTGACCTTGCTGGAATTCCGCATGTTTCGCCTGTTGCTGAGCCGCCCGGGGCGGGTTTTCTCGCGTTCCCAGTTGCTCGATACGCTGCACGCCGACGAGCGGGATGTGAGCGACCGCGCCGTCGACAGCCATGTGAAGAACCTGCGGCGGAAGGTTCAGGCCGTGGATCCCGGCTTTGATGGCATTGTGTCGGTCTACGGTGTGGGCTACCGCTTCGACGCCCCGGTCATCCCCGCCCCGGGCGCATCAGCGCATCCGGACACCGGGCACCCGTGATCCGGCAGACAACCTCCATTTTTCTCCGAACGGCCTGGACCGGCTCAAAGTGCGATGCAATTCGGACACAATGGGAGCAGGGTCCGGAATAGGGGCCGCAAGTTGTTGGTGCAAGGTGTGAACGAGTCTTCGTTCATGTGGTCCCGTGAAAGCTGGTTCTGTGTGGAAGGCATGCATGTCCATTGGTCGGTCCGTCGAGGTCTGCTCACAGTCTGTCGCCTGCTCGGAAACAGGATCGCTGGTGCTGAGTGTCCGTTGTGCTTGGCAACCGCCAGGGAGGCAACATGAGCGGGTGTGACGGAACGGGGTATCTGGCCAGGTTGTGGACCAGCCTCGGGTTTCGGCGCAATCCGCGCCCAGACGCTCGAACGACCGAACCCGGCGATTCGGGCCCGGGGCGTGGCGGCTCCGACCGCATGGCGCAGCAACTGAGAGACCATCGGGCCCATCTGGATCGCATGATGCGGGCTGTGGACCGGTCGGCGCTGGTCGTGATCGAGTGGGCCAACGCGCCCGATTGGCCGGTGGTTTTCGTCGGGGCCCGCGTGGCGCAGTGGGGGTATTCGCCGGCGGGCTTCACCGAGGGGCATTTCCGGTACAACGACCTCATCCACCCGGACGACCAGCAACGTGTCAACAGCGAAGCGGCCAAACGGTTTCTGGCCGGACCAGACGAATACCGCCAGGAATACCGCTTGCGCTGTGCGGACGGGCGCTGGGTATGGATCGACGACCGCACCAATCTGGAGCGCAATGCCCAGGGTGAGGTGGTGGGCCTGAGTGGCATCCTGCTGGACATCACCGCCCAAAAAGAAGCTGAGACCGCGCAGTACGAACAGACCGAGCTGCTGCGCCTGTTTTACGACCTGCCGTTCATCGGCATGGCCATCACGTCGCCCACCAGCAAGCGCTGGCTGCAGGTCAACGACCGCCTGTGCGAAATCCTGGGGTACTCCCGGGAAGCGCTGTTGCAAACCAGTTGGGCCGACATCACCCATCCCGACGACCTGAAGGCCAACGTCTCCCTGTTTGACGGACTGGTGAGTGGTGGGGCCGACGCTTACACCATGCGCAAGCGCTTCATACGCGCCGATGGTGTGGCCGTGTACACCGATCTGGCGGTGCGTGCGGTCAAGCACGCCGACGGCAGGCTCAAGCACATGTTCACCACGGTCCAGGATGTCTCCGATCGCCTGGAGGCCGAGCGCCAGGTGCAAGACTACAAGGCCATGCTGGAACAGGCCGAGGCCCTGGTGAAGCTGGGAAGCTGGTCCAGCGACGGTGAAACGGGTCGGCTGCGGGTGTCGGACCAGTTGCTGCGGAACGTGTACCTGGAACCGACAGGCCGGATGCCCAGCGACGCGGATTACCTGGCACAGCTGCATCCCGAGGACAGGGCCGTGGTGGCAGAAGACATGGCCCGCAACCGCGCGGGATTGCCCGTGGGCGAACTGGTGTTTCGAACCGATCCGGCCTGGGGGCCCATGCGGTGGCTGCGCCGAACGGTGCGGGTCATTGACCGCGAAGCACAAGGGCAACAACCGAAGTTCATCGGGACCCTGCAGGACATCACCGAATCGGTGTTGGCTGAAGAGCACCTGAAGGCTTTGAATCTGGATCTCGAGCACCGGGTGCAGCAGCGGACCGAAGAGTTGCGCGCTGTGAACCAGGAGCTGGAGGCCTTCACCTACACGGTGTCACACGATCTGAAGGCCCCTTTGCGCGGGATCGATGGTTACAGCCAGCTGCTGGTGGACGAATACGGTGAGCAACTGAACGGAGAAGCCCGGGAGTTTGTTGTCCGCATCCGCCAGGGTGTGCAGCAAATGGGGGAGCTGATTTCGGATCTGCTGGACTATGCGCACCTGGAGCGCCGTGCCATGACTGTGTCGCCTCAGGCCCTGCGGCCGCTGGTGGACAAGGTGGTGGCGGGCTACAAGGCCGATATCGAGGCTTCCGGCGTGGCCGTGCGCGTGGAGGTGGCTGCGTTGAGCCTGGCGGTCGACACCGATGGCATGGCGCTGGTGTTGCGCAATCTGATTGGCAACGCCATCAAGTTCAGCGGGGCCGCTGCGCATCCCTTGATCGAGATCGGCACGCGCGAGGAGGCTGGGCAGGTTGTGATCTGGGTGCGCGACAACGGTGTGGGCTTTGACATGCAGTACCACGATCGCATTTTCGGCATCTTTCAGCGCCTGCACCGCAGCGAAGCGTTTCCCGGCACCGGCGTGGGGCTGGCCCTGGTGGCCAAGGCTGTTCAGCGCATGGGTGGGCGGATCTGGGCCGACAGTGAGCCTGGACAGGGCGCGACCTTCTTCCTGGCATTTCCCCGATGAGCCTGCAGTCGACCTTGCCCCCCATCCTGCTGGTTGAAGACAACCCGGTCGACCTCGACCTCACGTTGCGCGCCTTTCGCCGCAAGGGCTTCGCCAACGAGATTCAGGTGGCCCGCGATGGTGAAGAAGCCCTGGCCTTCATGGGCCGGTGGGAGGCGGGGGAACCCTGGCCCGCGGTGATCCTGCTGGACATCCATCTGCCCAGGATCAATGGACTGGAAGTCTTGCGCGCGCTCAAGGCCCATGAGCGCTTTCGCCGCATACCGGTGGTGGTCCTCACGTCGTCCCGGGAAGACCGCGACCTCAAAGCCGCTTACGATCTGGGTGTGAACTCCTATATCGAAAAGCCGGTGAATTTCAGCAAATTCGTCGAAGTGGCAGGCCAGGTTGAGTTGTACTGGTGCGTTTTGAACGAAAGGCCCGGCCCCTGACTGGCTGCCAGCCGAAAGGGCCTGGCGCTTGACAGCGGCACGATGGACTCACCCGTCAGAACATTCATAAAAAGGAACATCCCCATGATCAAGATTCTCATTCCTGTCGATGGCTCAGAGCAGGCCTTGCTGGCTGTTCAGCATGCGGTCCGTCTGGTGGAAGCCGGGCTCAAGGCGCGGTTTCTGGTGGCCAATGTGCAGGAAAGCGCAACCCTGTACGAGATGGTGGTTGCCCACGATCCGGATGTGCTGCAAAAGGTCAGCGCTGGCGCCGGGCACGATTTGATGCGCAGTGCCGTGCAGCGTCTGCGGGCGGCGGGTGTGCCGGTGGAAGAAGAGGTCGGCAGCGGCGACCCCGCGCATGTGCTGGTGGACATCATTGAACGACATGGTTGTGAGGCCGTGGTTATGTGTACCCACGGTGGTGGTTTGAGGGCGGCGGTGATGGGTTCCGTGTCGCAGGCCATGGTGCAACACTCGCCAGTGCCGGTGACGCTGGTGAAAGTGCCCGACGACGAAGCCATCGACAGCGAAGACGGTCGCGAGTGACCTGATCGTGTGCCCGTTCGAGGGGCTGTTTCTTGCGAGTCCCGAGGGTCTGCCAGAAAACAGGCTGGCCAAAGACTGAAATAAAGGGGAAAAAACCCTCAAGTTCGGGCTTTGGCGGCCGATGGATTCCTTGGAACAGCGGAAATGTTCTCGTCCGTTGCTCCCGTCACAAGGGGTTTGTCATGTTGGGCATCACAACCAGTCAGCCGGTCCATTGGCCGCCATCCGCCTCACCCGCCGTCGCGTCCGTGACGCCGGTGGGTGCAGTCACGCCTGCGCAGGGCATGTTGCGCGACCCGTCGTCTTCGGGGTTTGGTTCCGGGCGCGACGGGCAGTCCGGGGTGACCCCGGATGCCGCTCAAGACCGCCGAGCCTCTTCGGACAAGGGCAGCCCGGAAACCAAGGCCGCGCCCATACTCCCGGGTGAAAAACAGGAGGGCGGCCGGGCAGGGGCGTCAAGTGGCCTTGCCGACACCGCCCAGACCCAGGAACTCGACAAGCAGGCAAAAGCCCAGGCCGAGGAGCGGGCCGCACAGCAACTTCAATTGCAGGAGGTGCTCTCAACGGTCTGGAAGGCCAGCGCTGCTGTGGTGGACGTGGTTCTGGGGCGCGATGCCGGGGGCGCGGCGGGCTCTGCGAACCCAGCCACGGAAGCGAACAAAGTTGCATCGGCGACGCAGGCCGCGTCCGGCCCGCTCACCATCGGGCCAAGCGCGCAGGCCGTTCAGCGGCTGCCTTCCGATCCGGTCACCTATTCCGATCAGGGCGCGGGGGTGTGGGAAGCCGTGGAAACCGGGACACGTCTGAACAAGAAGGCTTAGGGCTCCGCTGAAAAAGTCCTCGCAGGTGCGTGCCGCGGTTTGGGATGGTCTGCGAGGCGCAAACCACAGCCACAGCCCGGCTATGGCGCGGATTTGCAACGCGGCAGAACGCCCAAAGCGGGGATGCGGGCGCTGCGAAGGCCTTGTTCAGTGCAGTCTCAAGGCCACCACAAAGGCTTGCAGAAGACGCCCTGGGTCTTATTCGGGCGGTGCGCCCCGACGCGAACCCGCCGGGATCGGTCGCCCAATTCCCGAACACAAAGGCCGTCAGGCCGGGCTGCTGCTTGCGCCGTCAGATACGGTGGCGTACGCCTGCGGGTGAGCTGGCCAGGCGGTTGAGCAATGCGCTGGCGATCTGGGTGAGAGGCAGGATTTCGTGGGCCGCTCCGGCCTGGATGGCCATGCGGGGCATGCCAAAGACCACGCAGGACGTTTCGTCCTGAACATAGTTGTAGCTGCCTGCGTCCTTCATCTCACGCATGGCATGGGCGCCGTCGCCGCCCATGCCCGTGAGCATGATGCCGATCGCGTTGGGGCCGAGCACCTGGGCGGCGGACTTGAACAACACCTCGACAGACGGACGGTGCCGGTTCACCGGTTCGGTGTCTTCAATGACTGCGATGTAATTGGATCCACTGCGATCAATGCGCAAATGATGCCCACCGGGTGCTATGTAGGCATGACCTGGCAGGATGCGCTGGCCTTGCTGGGCCTCGGACACCTGGATGCGGCACAGGCCGTTGAGTCGAGTCGCAAAGCTCGCCGTGAAGCCTGGTGGCATGTGCTGGGTGATCACGATGGCCGGTGCGTCGGCGGGCATGGGGACCAGCACCTCACGGATCGCTTCGGTGCCACCGGTTGAGGCACCAACGCAGATGACTTTTTCCG
>JBFHEQ010000250.1:0-5376 GCA_041584075.1 Hydrogenophaga sp. | reverse complement strand
CTATGGCGGGTCAGATGTGTACTCACTTCTTCATTCAAGCCGCTGTATTCGTTGCAGCGGCTTTTTTATTGGGCGATCTGCGTGGAGAATGGACACATGATGGAAAAGCAGTTGTGGCATCCGGTGGTCGCTTCGAGTGAGGTGCGCGACAAGCCGGTCGGTGTGAGCCTGCTGGGCGAGGCCGTGGTGTTGTGGCGTGAGCCGGGGCATGAGGGTGCCCCGGGTGGCGTGCATGCCTGGTCGGACCGCTGTCCGCACCGGGGTGCCAGTTTGTCGCTGGGGCGTGTGTTGAACCACCTGCATGGCGCTCGGCTGGAGTGTCCGTACCACGGCTGGCAATTCGCCGGCGATGCGGCTGCTGTGCAGTCGGCGTCTGCCTGTGGACGCTGTGTGCATGTGCCCGCTGCGCCCGGGTTTGTGCCGCCTGCAGGTCACACGGCGGTGGCATTCGAAGCGCGCGAGGCCCATGGTCTGGTCTGGGTCCGTTTGATGAAACCCGAAGCCACTGTGCCTGTCACCCTGGTCGAACCACCCGGTTTTGACCCATGGATCGACAGCGAATGGCGCCAGTTGCTGTGCGGTCCTTATGAGGTCAACACCAGCGCACCGCGCCTGGTGGAGAACTTTCTGGATCTGAGCCACTTTGGTTTTGTGCACGAAGGCTGGCTCGGAGCGCGCAGCCACGCACAAGTGGAAACCGGTCAGGTGGAAGAGGGCCCCGAGGGCTTGCAGGCCAATGCCTGCAAGGCCTGGCAACCGCGTGGATACGCAGGGGCGGAAGGCGGCGCCTGGGTGGCCTACCGGTACACCGTGCCGCATCCGTTTGCGGCTGTCTTGCGCAAAGATGCGACCGAGGGCGATCCGGTGAGCAACGCCATCGCCCTGTTCATCCGTCCCGACGACGCCGAGCGTTGCACGGCCTGGTTCGCCATGGCCACGCTGGGTGATCTGGCCGACGACGAAGAACTGCGCGGCTTCCAGGACACGGTCTTTGCCCAAGATCGCCCCGTGGTCGAATCCCAGCTGCCCAAACGGCTGCCCATTCACAAACCGGCTTCGGTTGGCGAGGTACACAGCCCGGCCGACCGCATGTCCAGCGCCTACCGCCGTTACCTGGTGCGGATCGGTGTCGATCTGGGCGTGTGCTGAAGCTTGATTTCATCGCAGCGCGCCAAAGTGGGCGGCGGCATAGACGGCGCAAATGGCCGATGACCACAGCGCAAATGGACTGCGCATCGAAGCCATGAATGGGGCGAGCAGCAATGGAATGCCGGCTCTCAATGCGAACAATGCTGTGATGGCCCACATCGTGGCGGTGGGCCAGGGCAGCGCGGCGAAGTAACCTCCTGCGTTCATGGCGTAGGCGCCAAACAGCGAGAGTCCCAGGGCGATGACCAGGGTCACGGCGGTTGGCCAGGGGTGTCCTCGGGAAGCCATCCTGGCCATGGCTTCACCAGCGCCAAAAAAACGGTACCAGGCAGGGCCTCCGGCGATGATCGCCAGGTGCAGGGCGGCTGCGACAAAATCCAGGCCGGCGGCCCAGGCCCACATGTTCGGCGTGTTCATGGGGGTCCTTTCAGCTGGCTGTAAACCATGGCATGCAAAGCCTGGTCCATCTTTGCGGCCTCTTTCGCCGTGATGTGTTGCTGCAAATGCTGGATGCCGACCAGCTGGGCATAGGCCATTCGGGCCAACAGACTGGCTTGCGCAGTGCTGGCGCCCCTGTGCAGGGCCAACTGAGTCAGGTAGTCGAGGCGTTTCGCGTCCACGGCGGTGACGCGATCGGCGACTTCCGGGTGGCTCTTGCCCCATGCACGCATGGCCACCTCGGCTCGCATGTCTTTGCCAAAGACCAACCTGCTCAGCTGTTCAGCGCGTTCGCTGGCGACCTTGATGCTTGCGACAGCATGGATCAGCTGGTGTGTGTGGGTGGCTTCCCAATGACCGAGCAAGGCGGTGACAAAGTCGGCGTGGTGACTGAAGTGGTGATAGAACGAGCCCTTCGTCACGCCCAGCGCTTGGCAAATGATGTCTATCTTGACCTGTTGTGGGCCTTTGTCTGCGAGTGTGAGAAGGCCTTGCTCCAGCCATTGGGTGCGTGTGAGTTGCATGGGAAAAGAATGTCAAACAGAAACGCCACTGACAGCGGCAACACCCAGGCCGCCAGCAAACCCATGGCGACCAGTGCCCATGCGAGACCGGAGGGAAAAGCGCCCGGCTGGTTCAGCCACCATGGCATCAACCCCCCTGCAGAACCCGGCTGATGGACGGGATGCCAAGCCTCGGACCGGCAAACGGTCCAGTTGCTCGACCACTGCGGTTTCAAAGCGGCGCCACCCGCCCGATCTTTGCGTGAACCACATGAGAGCCTCCTTGTCTGTTGTTGTTTTGAATGTCGAAACATACCATAAGGTATGGTATGTTTCAATGAAAAGGCATCTCTGATTCGAGCGCTTTGGGTCGTGAATGCGTCGCCGGCATCGAGGCGCCGTATCATGGTCAAGAATCACGAACGCCATTGCGACCCACCCCATGACCCCTCTGGAACTTGCCCGTGTCATCCCCAAAGCCGAACTGCACATCCACATCGAGGGCTCGCTGGAGCCCGAGCTGATCTTTGCGCTGGCCCAGCGCAATGGTGTGAGCCTGCCCTACGCCAGTGTGGATGCGCTTCGGGAAGCCTACGCCTTCACCGATCTGCAGAGCTTCCTCGACATCTATTACGCCGGGGCCAGCGTCCTGCTCAAAGAGGCCGATTTTTATGACATGGCCTGGGCCTATTTCGAGCGTGCCCGCGCCGACAACGTGGTGCATGCCGAGCTGTTTTTTGACCCGCAAACCCACACCGCGCGTGGCGTGCCCATGGGGGTGTTGGTGGAGGGCCTGTCGCGCGCCTGCGCCGATGCCCGGGAAAAGCTGGGTGTGAGCGCTTCGCTCATTTTGTGTTTCCTGCGCCACCTCAGTGAAGACGATGCTTTCGCCACGCTGGAGGCAGCCTTGCCATTCCGCGAGCATTTCATCGGCGTGGGGCTGGATTCCAGCGAACGGGGCCATCCACCAGAAAAGTTCGAGCGGGTCTTTGCGCGTTGCCGCGAGCTGGGCCTGAAGCGGGTGGCCCATGCCGGAGAAGAGGGGCCGCCCGAGTACATGTGGCAGGCCATCGACCTGCTCAAGGTGCAGCGCATCGACCATGGTGTTGCCTGCGTGCAAGACCCATTGCTCGTGGCCGAACTGGCCCACACCCGCATGCCGCTCACGGTGTGTCCGCTGTCCAACCTCAAGCTGTGTGTGGTGAGCGACCTGCGCGACCACCCGCTGAAGAAGATGCTGGACGCCGGCCTGTGCGTCACCGTCAACTCCGACGATCCGGCCTATTTTGGCGGCTACATGAACGCCAACTTGGTGCAGACAGTGGAGGCGCTGAACCTGTCGAACGATGACGTGGTCACCTTGGCGCGGAACAGCTTTGAGGCCGCCTTCATCGATGCGGCACAGCGCAGCCGCTTCATGCAGATGGTTTCTGCGGCGCAGGCCGCCTGAGGGATCCGCTGCGCACTGTCGTGTCCGTGAGGGCTGGTGTGGCGCGACAGACAGACGCCCCCTTCAAGTGCCGCACCGCAGGCCGAACGTTCTGGGACAGCAGGCCAGGGTCTGGGGGTTGTTCAGGCGGTCGCCCAGGGCCCACTGCGGTGCGCCCACGTCCGTGAGTCCGTTGCCTCCGGGCAGCCCGCTGCCAGCATGCGCGCCCGAAAAGCGCTTTGGTCGACCGCTCTGCCCTGCACCCGTTCATAAGCTTTTTTTACGGTTACGGCAGCTAGGGCGCGTTCACGCCGGTCTGTGCCTCCCGTTTGCGCCGGGCGCACTTGCTGGATGCCTGGTATCCACCGCATCGCAAAGGGCCAGGAGACATACCATGGCCTGTGTGCCCGGCAAGATCGGTCAATGCCGTCACGGGTGTGTATCGGTGCTGCTCTGAATGCCGGAGCCCACCGCTCAACAGATTGAACACCGACCGGAGGACGCTCATGAAACAAGCTATCCAGCTGCTCATCATCGGCCCACAAAACGATGGTTGTGATGTGCCCGAAGCGTGGCGAGGCATGGATCCCCTGTCGGGGCAGCGCATCGCGCCAGCCTTGCCGGTGCAGGGCGCACACGCCGACATGCAACGTCTGGCCGCGCTGATTCAAGGGGGGCAGGCGGGCTTGTCCGTCGTGCCGTTCACCCCCCATCAGCGCGCAGCAGGTTCGCGCGGGTCTGTTTCCCGCACACGGCGCCAACGCCCAGGCGCGCACCTTGTCGTCTCTCGATGCGCTGGAGGAACAAGGGCGCTATGGCTTGATGGTGTGGCCCTTGCACTGTGAAATCGGCACCTGGGGCCACCATGTGCACGCCAGGCCTACAACCAATGGGCAGCGACGCAGATGCGCACGGTGCAGATGGTCTGCAAAGGCAGCAACCCCTGGACAGAGCACCACAGCGCCTTGCCGGCCGACATGCAGGCACGCGGCTTGCGGGTGGCGACAGCCGCCGAGGTGTTGCCCCTGATGAAAGCCAACGCTTCGTAGACGCCGGATCACCATTCAGTTCAGTCCAGTCCAGAACACAACACAGCGAGGAACACCCCATGTCAGCCGAACAGTCCGCCGTCATTCAGAGCCTGCTGGAGACCGACCTTTACAAATTCACCATGTGGCAGGCCATGCTGCACAGGCACCCGCAAACCCAGGCCGAATACACCTTTGTCTGCCGCAATGAAACGGCCTTTCCGCTGGCCGCGCTCGCCGAAGAAGTGAGCCGTGAACTGGACCACCTGTGTTCCCTGCGGTTCCAGCCCGGCGAGCTGGCATTCCTCGGCGCGCTGCGTTACATCAAGTCGGATTTCATCGATTTCCTGCGCATCTTCCAGTTCCAGCGCGAGTTCATCGAAGTCAGGGCCCATGGCGAGGCGCTGGAGGTGGTGGCGCGTGGGCCGCAGGTGCACGTGATGGGTTTCGAGATCTATGTGCTGGCGATCGTCAACGAGCTGTACTTTCGGCGATTGGGCGGTGCACACACGCTGACAGTGGCCCGCGAGCGCCTGAACGAGAAGATCGGGTTGCTGCAGGCCTTCGATGGCGAGCCCAAACGGCGCCACCCTTTTCAGCTTTTCGACTTCGGTGTGCGCCGGCGCTATTGCGGCGCCTGGCAGCGCGAGGTGGTCGCTACCCTGAAAGCGCAGGTGCCCCAGCATTTCAAGGGCACCTCCAACGTGTTGCTGGCCAAAGATCTGGGCTTGGTGCCCATCGGCACCATGGCCCACGAATACCTGCAGACCTATCAGGCACTGGGGGTGCGCCTGCGCGATTTCCAGAAAGCGGCGCTGGAAGACTGGGT
>JBFHEQ010000249.1:0-5379 GCA_041584075.1 Hydrogenophaga sp. | reverse complement strand
GGCGGGTGAACAAACGGTGGTCGGGCCGGTGCTGATGGTGCCGTTCACAGAAACCTTCCCAGTCACGGTGCCGGTTGCTGGCACGAAAGATCAGACGCGCGTCGAAATGCGCCAGACCCGTGGCACCGAGCTGGTGTTTCCCGACCAGCTCGACCTGCAGAGCCAGCTGGACACCGATGTGCGCTGGCGCGGCATTTTCCCGGTCACCGTGTTCAACAGCGTGCACCAGGGGGAGGGCCGCTTTACCTGGGACGCGCCCAAGCCCTCGCGCAAAGATGGTCAGATCAAGCTGGGGCAGCCGTTGGTGTTGATGGGTGTGAGCGATGCGCGCGGCTTGCTGAGCGCACCGCTCATCACCCTGGGTGGGCAGAGCCTGTCCTTTGGCCAGGCGCCCGCCGAAGCCCAGGCCTCTTTGCCGCTCGCGGCGACCCTGCCCATGGCTGCCCTGCAGGCGGGTGCAGCCCTGGCGTTTGACTTGAAGCTGGAGCTGGCCGGCACCGGCCGTCTGGGCTGGGTGCCACTGGCCGATGAAAACACGGTGGCCCTGAAGTCGCCCTGGCCACACCCGAGTTTTGCCGGCAGCTTTCTGCCCCGCACCCGTGAGGTGAGCGATGCGGGCTTCAGCGCCAGCTGGAGCGTGCCGTCGTTGTCATCGCAGGCCCAGGCGCAGTTTGTGCAGGGGATGGCGCTGTCTGGCAACGGGTCCGCCGAGGGCGACAACGCGCGGTCTGCCTACGACGGGTCTGGCCGTGTGTCGCGGGGCAACAACCGCTACCGCAACCTGGAGCAATTCTCGGTGTCGCTGGACGACCCGGTCGACGTGTACCGGCTCACCGAGCGCGCCACCAAGTACGGCATGATGTTCATTGTGCTCACGTTTGCGGCATTCTTTGTGCTGGAGATGGTCAAGCGCTGGCGCATCCACCCCATGCAGTACCTCATGATCGGTGCGGCGCTGGTGCTGTTCTTCCTGTTGTTGCTCTCGTTGTCCGAGCACCTTCCGTTCGCAGGGGCCTATGCCCTGGCCAGTGCGGGTTGCATCGCCTTGTTGAGCCACTACCTGCGCCACGTGCTGGGCAGCTGGCGGGCGGGCCTGGGCATGAGCAGCATGCTGGTGGCGCTGTACGGTGTGCTCTACGGCATCCTGATCTCCGAAGACAACGCGCTGATGATGGGGTCGCTGCTGCTGTTTGGTGTGCTCGCCGCGATCATGGTGGCCACACGCAAGCTGGATTGGTATGGCGTGATGGGGTCGGGCGACAAGCCATCGCCCGGCGCCAAAGCCACGCCATTGAATCCCTCGGCCACGCTGGCCTGAGCGGGGAGGGCAGATCATGGCAACGTACCTGCACTTTGCGCCTGCGGTAGCGCTGGCCGTCGCCGTCGGCCTGCCCACGATGGGCTGGCGGCTGATGCTCGTGGGCGCTGCCTGCGCGGTGGTGCCCGATGCCGATTTTCTGCTGGTGTGGCTGCGCTTCGACAGCTACAGCGGTCCCTACGGCCACAGAGGGTTTACACACTCACTGGGTTTCGCCCTGCTGGTGGGCTTGACCGCCGTCTGGTGGCCTGGGTCTGCCTCGCGCTCCTGGCGGCGGCGAGGGGGCGTGGGCCTGTACCTGGCGTTGTGCACCGCGTCTCATCCGCTGCTCGATGGCTTGCTGAACGCCGGTATCTGCAATGCCTGGTTGTGGCCACTCGATGGCGCACGCCATTGCCTGGTGTGGCGGCCGATTCCGCTGCGCGGTGGTGCGCTGTTTGGCTGGGAGCGCCTGGGCCTGGAGTTGTTGTGGATGGGTGTGCCCCTGGTGTTGCTGGCGAATGCGGGCATGGCCGTGAGGGCCTTGCTGCGCAAGGGACGGGCACCCTTGCGCGTGGAGCAGCAGCCTCCGGTACCGACGGGTTGGCCCACCGGGCGGGCGGAGCGGCCTACCGAGGGGGCGGCTCGTCTGCGACAGGAGCAGCCGGCCGCCGACTGGCGCAAGCAACGGCGCGGGCGCATGGAGGCCATGCAGCATTTGGGGCAGGCTTTGCAGGCCCGCCGGTCGCCAGGGCGTTGAGGTGGGTGGCCTGGGCTGCACCGGACGGTGTTGGTTCGAATGTCAGAATCCCGGGATGCCCGATCTGGTTCCAAAGCCCCACAACCACCAGACCTTCGTTTCACTGGCCCTGGACCATCCGGTCAACGCCGAGTTGTTGCGCCGCCTGCAGGGTTTGGCGCTGCCGCAATGCCACCTCACCGCCGGCTGCCTGTTCCAGGCGCTATGGAACCAGCGGTCGGGCAGGGCGGTGGGCTGGGGCGTCAAAGACCATGACATCTTCTATTTTGATGACAGCGACCTCTCCTGGGCGGCGGAAGACCGGGTGATTCAGCAGGTCAAGGCCTTGACGGCCGACCTGGGCGTGACCGTGGAGGTGAAAAACCAGGCGCGGGTGCACCTCTGGTACCGAGACCGTTTTGAGGCCGATTACCCGCAGCTCCAGAGCGCACAAGACGGCATTGACCGCTTCCCGGTCGCTTGTACCTGTGTGGGCATCGAGGTCGCCACAGGCTCGCTGTATGCACCCCATGGGTTGGGCGATTTGAGCGAGGGCGTGCTGCGCATGAACCCGAAGCTTCCCCATGCGGCCTTGTTCAAGGCCAAGGCCCTCAGTTACCAGCAGCGCTGGCCCTGGCTGCGTTGTGTGGAGCCGGGGGCAGCGTGATCGTCGCTTTCCAGAGACAATGGCAGCCATTGACGCGATGCATCGCCAGGCCAGCAGGATTGATTTCCCATGATGTGGAATCACAATCGAGAAAATACAGGCCATAAGCCTTTGCCCGCCCGTGAGCGGTTGCATCTTCCCCTTTGAAAAGAAAAACGGACTCCCTCCATGAAGCATCCCATTCCCTTGACCCAACTGCCCCAGCAAAACATCTTCCGCAAAGGGGATGTGTTCGTCCTGTTTGGTGAGCTGTTCGGTCGCGGTTACGCCAATGGCCTGGTCAACGAGGCCCGCAACGCCGGCATGACCATCGTCGGCATCACCGTGGGCCGCCGCGAGGCCGACGGCACGCTGCGCCCGTTGAACGATGAAGAGCTGGCCGCTGGTGAAGACAACCTGGGCGGCAAGATCATCAACGTGCCGCTGATGGCCGGTTTTGACGCCGATTCGCCTGCCGGTACGCCCACCCCGACCGAAAGCCTGAGCAAGCTCACGCTCAAGACATGGACCGAAGACAAGCTCGACTGGGCCCACATCGACCGGTGCCGCGAAGTCGGCGTGAAGCGCTTCAAGGACTCCGTGGCCCAGGTGATGGCCACGCTCGACGGCATGATTCCCAACGGCAGCAACGTGTTTTTTGCCCACACCATGGCCGGCGGCATCCCCAAAGCCAAGGTGTTTCTGGCCATCGCCAACCGCATCTACAAAGGCCGTGGCGAGCGCTTCCAGTCGTCCGACGTGTTGCTGCAAAGCGACCTGGGCAAGCTCATCTTGCAAAACTTCGACGAAGTGTCGGCCAACACCTTCCAGCACCTGATCGACGGCAGCGCCGCGATCCGCCAGCGCATCGAAGCCAAAGGCGGCCAAGTGCGCTACAGCGCCTACGGTTACCACGGCACCGAGGTGCTGATCGAAGGCGAGTACCAGTGGCAGACCTATTCCAACTACACCCAGGGTTACGCCAAGATGCGCCTGGAGCGCATTGCCGAAGGCGCCTGGGAACAGGGCATCAAGGCCACGGTCTACAACTGCCCTGAGATCCGCACCAACTCGTCCGATATTTTTGTCGGGGTGGAGTTGCCGCTGTTCTCGCTGCTGAATGCCTTGAAAAAGGAAAACGGCGGCGCCTGGGCCGACGCGCAATGGCAGGCCTGCCGTGAGCTACTCAACAACGGTGACGATCTTGAATTGGTGCTGCAGCGCATCGCCGATTTTTACGCCAGCGACGTGATGAAGGGCTACGGCGATTTCGCCGCCTGGCCCATGGCCAACAGCCCCGAGCTCGCCGAAATCATGATCGGTTCGTCCGACGACATCACCGCCATGCACAAGGATCGCAGCGCGCTGATCACCGACCTGCTCAGCGCACTCGTGATCGAAGCCACCGGCCCGTTGATGTTCCGCGAGAGCTCGGCGCCCACCGGCCCCGTGCTCTGGCTGAACCACGACCTGATCGCGCGCTTGCTGAACCAGAAGCACGCTTGAAAGCCTGCCAGTCCGTTGGCCGACCTCCAATCTTGAGCGGGTCATGAGCGATCGTTTGGCCGCTGAAATGCGGCGCCTCTATGGTCTGACCGCTCAACCGTTGACGTCGGGCACCGGCTTGCTGCCCTTGGCGGACAGCGCTGGGCAGGTTCGCACCATGGTGCTGGCGGTGACCGGCCCGGCGGATTGGACGGCTTTGTCGGCGGTGTGGCGCGGCGTGCAGGCCGACCTTGAGTTACCGGCTCCTGCCATCGCAGTCAATGGCGCAGATGCTTACGAGCTCTGGTTTTCGCTGGCCGAACCGGTGCCCTTGGCGCAAGCCACGGCGTTTTTGGCGGGCCTGCGGGCGCGTTACCTGGCGGGGCTGAAGCCGTTGCGGGTGCAGACCCGGCCGGGAGAAACCACCGACACCCAGACAACACCGCTCATACCCGCCGAGCAAGGTGATTCGGGGAACTGGTCGGCGTTTGTGGCCCCCGACCTCGCGGCGGTGTTTGGTGAGGAACCTCTGCTCGACCTGCCTCCCGGATTCGATGCACAGGCCGATTTGTTGAGCCGGCTGGCCTGCATCAAGCCCGCTGCGTTTGATGCGGCCTTGGCCTACTTGCGACCGGCCGTAGACCCATCTCAGATGCCCGTGCCCGGGCCAACGGCGACTGCAAGCGTCCAGCGGTTTGTGGGTGCTGGGCAGTACGAAGACCCCCGGCTGTTTTTGCGCGATGTGATGAACGATGCGTCGGTGGCCTTGGCGCTGCGCATTGAAGCCGCCAAAGCCCTGATGCCGCGATGATGATGAAGCCTGGAACCCGACTGGTGCTGGTCTTTTTGCTCATGTGGGCGAGTTATCAGGTGGTGCAATGGCCGGAAGCGCGCGCTGTCTACAGTGCCGAAGACAAGTGGGCTCATGGCAGTGCTTTTTTTGCGGTGTGGTGGGCATTGCGTTGGGCACTCACCTGGCGCCCCCTGCCGCTGGCTTTGCTCAGTGCCACGCTGGGCGGCGCCATCGAGATTCACCAGATGTTTTTGCCCGGCTTCTCCCCCAGCTGGGCGGACTGGGGTGCCGACCTGGCGGGCATCGCGTTCGCTGTCACCATGTTTGCCTTTGGCGAGCGCCGCAAAGGTGGCGTCGCGGTCATTTGAATGCCTGCCCAGGTGACGAGCTCACGCGTCAAAAGCAGCGGCGATGAGGGC
>JBFHEQ010000248.1:0-5406 GCA_041584075.1 Hydrogenophaga sp. | reverse complement strand
GCGCCCCATGCACTCGGTGACTTATGCCACCCAGTCGATCCACAAGCTGCTCGCCGGCATCAGTCAGGCCAGCCATGTGCTGGTGCAGGACTCGCAAGATACCAAGCTGGATCGCCACCTCTTCAACGAGGCCTACCTGATGCATACGAGCACGAGCCCTCAGTACAGCATCATCGCCAGCTGTGACGTGGCTGCTGCCATGATGGAGCCGCCCAGCGGCACGGCGCTGGTGGAAGAGAGCATTGCCGAGGCGCTGGATTTTCGGCGTGCCATGCGCAAGGTTGACGAAGAGTTTGGTGCCGACGACTGGTGGTTTCAGGTGTGGGGTCCGGAGAATCTCGTGGACGAGGGCATCGGCCGCGCCAAAGACTGGGTGCTCAAGAAGACCGATGCAGACGGCGTGCAGCCTTCCGACGGCGAGGATTCCTGGCATGGTTTTGGGGACATGGCGCCAGGCTTCAACATGCTGGACCCCATCAAGGCCACGATTGTCACGCCGGGCCTGAACCTCGATGGCCGTTTTGAAGAAACGGGCATCCCCGCCTCCATCGTGACCAAGTACCTCGCCGAACACGGCGTGGTGGTTGAAAAGACGGGCCTGTACAGCTTCTTCATCATGTTCACCATCGGCATCACCAAGGGCCGCTGGAACACGCTGTTGACCGCCTTGCAGCAATTCAAGGATGACTACGCCAAGAACCAGCCCATGTGGCGCACCATGCCCGAGTTCTGCGAAAAACAGAGTCGCTATGAGCAAATGGGCCTGCGCGACTTGTGCCAGCATGTACACCAGCTCTACGCCAAGTACGATGTGGCTCGGCTGTCGACCGATATGTACCTGAGCGACCACACGCCGGCCATGAAACCCAGTGATGCTTTCTCGCACATCGCCCACCGTACCACCCAGCGCGTGCCGATCGATGAGCTGGAAGGCCGCATCACCACCAGCCTGGTGACCCCCTATCCCCCCGGTATTCCGCTGTTGATTCCGGGCGAAGTTTTCAACAAGAAGATTGTTGACTACCTGAAGTTCAACCGGGCGTTTGCCCGCGAATGTCCGGGCTTCGAAACGGATACCCATGGGTTGGTGCAGGAAACCGATAGCGATGGTGTGGTTCGCCACTTTGCTGATTGTGTTGCCATTTGATCTGATCGGGATCAATGCACAACCTGGGAAGAGGTCGTTAAGATGAGGCAAGGTGTCGGGCATCCTGTCGGATGCTTGGGACCTTGTCCACGCTGTTTTTTGATTTCCAGGAGGTTTGTCGATGTTCCCTGAATACCGCGATCTGATCACCCAGCTCAAAGGGCACGACGCCCACTTCACGCGTTTGTTCGACAAGCACAACGCGCTGGATCAAGTCATCTTGAACAAGGAGGCTCACATCGAGCCAGGTACGCAGATTGAGATCGAGCAGTTGAAGAAAGAAAAGCTGTTGCTCAAGGACCAGATTTACGGTGTTTTGCGCGAGCGCAGCAAACAAGGGCAATAGGCCACCGGCGGGTCAGGTCGCTGTGGCGTCGGCGTTGTTTCACCCTGCCGTGTGCGACGGCTGACACCCGTCAGGAGCCCACTTCGCTGTCTTTGCTGATCCCGCCAGTTTGGCTGAAACCACCGTCTACATGGGTGATCTCTGCCGTAACGCCCGAGGCGAGGTCCGAGAGCAGGAACGCGGCCACATTGCCCACTTCATCGATAGAGACGTTGCGGCGAATTGCCGATGCCTGGGCCACGACCGACAGCAGCTTGCTGAAATCCTTGATGCCGCTCGCGGCCAGGGTTTTGATGGGCCCCGCGCTGATGCCGTTCACGCGCATACCTCGCGGGCCCAGGGATTCGGCGAGGTAGCGCACCGAGGCCTCAAGACTGGCTTTGGCCAGTCCCATGGTGTTGTAGTGGGGGAGGGTGCGCATTGCACCTAGGTAGCTCAGGGTCAGGAGTGCCGATTTGTCGTTGAGGTACGGTAGGGCTGCTTTGGCCATGGCAGGGAAGCTGTAGGCGCTGATGTCGTGGGCGATCCGGAAGTTTTCCCGCGTCAATCCATCCAGGAAGTCGCCCGCTATGGCCTCACGAGGGGCAAATCCGATGGCGTGGACGAATCCATCGAAGCTGGGCCAGGTTCGGGAGAGAGCCGAGAACATGCGTTCGATCTGAGTGTCGTCGGCCACATCACAATCAAAGACCAGACTGGAGTCGAACTCCGCCGCAAACTCGGTGATACGCTGCTGGAAACGCTCCCCGACGTAACTGAACGCGAGTTCGGCGCCTTGCGCATGGCAAGCCTTGGCGATGCCATAGGCGATCGACCGATGGGACAAGACGCCCGTGATCAACAATTTTTTGCCTGCCAAAAAACCCATTGTTCAAACTCCGTAGAAAAATCCAGCAGAATTGTCGCATGGGCTTGAAACGGTTTTGTTGTGATGACAGGTGGTTGCGGGGCGTTGCGTTGGTGATGCTGCTGCTGTCGGCTAGCGCCAGGGCGGACCATGGGTATGCCTTGTGGGGCCAGTTGAAATACCCGGCGGATTTCACCAGCTTCGACTACGTCAATCCCGTAGCCCCCAAGGGCGGTGAGATCCGGCTCGTCAGCAATTTGCGCGTGTCCACTTTCGACAAGTACAACCCGTTCACCCTGCGTGGCAGTGCGCCGGCCTACCTGTCGAACCTGATGTTCGACACCCTGTTGACGGGGTCGCTGGACGAGACGGGTTCGGGCTACGGTTTGTTGGCCGAAGATGTCACGGCTGCACCCGATGGCCTGTCCGTGACCTTTCGTCTGCGCCCCCAGGCGCGTTTCCACAATGGCGAGCCGGTGTTGGCGGCTGATGTGAAACACAGCTTTGACACCCTAATGGGGCCGCACACGTCGCCAGCGTACAAGACGATTCTGGAAGATGTGGCAGGCCTGGATGTGCTGGACAAGCGAACGGTCCGTTACCGCTTCAAAAAGCCCAACCGGGAGTTGCCCTTGACCGTGGGGGGGCTGCCCGTGTTCAGTCGTGCCTGGGGTGATGCGCCTGACCCTGCAACGGGGGAGCGCAAGACCTTTGACCAGGTGGTGATGGATTTCCCCATCGGCAGCGGCCCTTATCGCATCGGGCCGGTGCGGTTTGGAAAGGACATCACCTACGTACGGGATCCGGGCTATTGGGCGCGTGATCTGCCGGCCCGGCGTGGCACGGCAAACTTCGATCGTGTGCTGGTCAAAATCTACAAAGACAACACAGCGCGCCTGGAGGCGCTGAAGGCAGGTGAATTTGACCTGATGCGCTTTTTCTCGGCGGGCGACTGGGCGCGGCGGGTCAATGGCAAGCGGTTTGACACCGGTGAGCTGGCCAAAACCGAATTCACCCACCGCCTGCCCACGGGTTTTCAGAGCTACGTGCTCAACACCAGGCGACCGCCCCTGGACGACTTGCGTGTGCGCGAGGCCTTGGGTTTGGCACTGGACTACGAGTGGATGAATCGCCAGATGTTTTATGGGGCCTACCAGCGCGTTGAGGGCCTGTTTGGCAACACCGATTGCTCTCCATCGGGACCACCCTCCTCTGAAGAGGCTGCCCTGTTGCAACCCTGGCGAGCCCAACTGCCGGCGGCGGTGTGGGGGCCGATGTACCAGGCGCCGCGCACGGATGGCCGGAGTTCGCTGCGCGGGAATCTGAAACGGGCGCAGGCCTTGTTGCGCGAGGCGGGCTGGTCTGTGCAGGGCGGCCAGCTGCGCAACGGGCAGGGGCAAGCCATGGTGCTCGAGTACCTGGACAGCAATGAGAGCGGGGCGCGGTCGGTGACGCCCTGGATCCGGAACCTGGAAAAGCTGGGGGTCGAGTTGCGGTTTCGCCCGGTTGACTTCGCTCTCTACCAGCAGCGCCTGAGGGCGTTTGAGTTCGACATCATTTCAATTGCCTATGGAGGCACCAACAACCCGGGCGCAGAGTATGCCGATCTGTTTGGCAGTGTGGCGGCCAAGACGGAAGACTCGGGCAACTTCGCTGGTGTGTCCAGTCCAGCGGTGGATGACTTGTTGAGCCACATGACAGGAGCCAACACACGACAGGATTTCCTGGCCGCTTGCCGTGCACTGGACCGGGTGATCAGTCACAGCCACTACCTCATCCCACAATGGTCGGCGACCACGCACCGCATGGTCTACAACACCTGGCGTCTCTCACGCCCGGAAACCATGCCGCCTTATGCGGCGGGTGAAACATGGGCCATCGACACCTGGTGGAGCAAACAGTGACCCAAGCCAACGTAATGGTGCCGCGTTTCGTGCCACTCTGGTGTGGGCCATACCGGCCCAAGGGTGCAGTTGACCAGCAAGCCATGGGCTCTTCTTTTCGGGATTTCGGCTGATATGTGGGTCTACATCCTCAAGCGCCTGTTGCTCATGATCCCGACGCTGTTCGGGGTGTTGTTGCTGACCTTCGTGGTGATCCAGTTCGTCCCGGGTGGTCCGGTGGACCAGTATCTGGCAGAGGCTCGTGCAGGCGGGGGCGCTGGAGCCGAGGGCGGTTCGGTGTATCGGGGTGCGCAAGGCGTAGACCCTGAACGGCTGGAGCAGATCAAGGCTTTGTACGGCTTCGACAAACCCGCTCATGAGCGCTTTCTGCAGATGTTGGGCCAGTTCGCGCGCTTCGATCTGGGGACCAGTTTTTTTCAGAACAAGGCCGTCTCCGACTTGGTGCTGGAAAAACTGCCCGTGTCCATCAGCCTGGGCATGTGGACTTTTTTCATCAGCTATCTGGTGGCGGTGCCCCTGGGGGTGGCCAAGGCGGTGCGTGCGGGGTCGCGGTTTGATCTGGTGACCACTTTGCTCGTGCTTGTGGGTTACGCGATTCCCGGGTTTGTGCTGGGGGTCGCTTTGCTGGTGATTTTCGGTGGGCAGTTGCAGTGGTTCCCGTTGAGGGGGCTGACGTCGGCCAACTGGGATGATCTGAGCTGGGGTGCCAGGGTGGTGGACTACCTGTGGCACATCGCCTTGCCCGTGACGGCCATGGTGTTGGGCAGTTTTGCGGTCACCACCATGTTGACCAAAAACGCTTTTCTGGAAGAAATTCGCAAACAGTACGTGATGACTGCACGGGCCAAGGGCCTCACAGAGCGCCAAGTGATGTGGAAACACGTGTTTCGCAATGCCTTGATCCCCATCGTGACCGGTTTTCCTGCGGCCTTCATCGGTGCGTTTTTTGCCGGGTCCTTGCTGATCGAGACCCTTTTTTCCCTGGACGGCCTGGGCCTGCTCAGCTACGAGAGCGTGATCCGCCGGGATTACCCCGTGGTCCTGGGGACATTGTTCTTGTTTACCTTGATCGGGTTGTTGACCAAACTGGTGTCCGATCTCTGTTATGTCTGGGTCGATCCCCGTGTCCGATTTGATTGAACCCAAACCCCCCTTGGTTTCG
>JBFHEQ010000247.1:0-5408 GCA_041584075.1 Hydrogenophaga sp. | reverse complement strand
GACACGGTTTTGGCGCCCAGTGACTGGGCCGCAAACAGCGCCCAGTAATGCTCGGGTTCGTTCTCGCCGATCACGATCGCGGTATCGCCGCGCTGCAGGCCCTGCGCCGCCGCGCCAAGCGCAATGCTGCGCGTGCGATCAAACACGTCGGCCCATGTATGGCAGCGCCACATACCTTTGCGCTTGACGCGCTGCGCCAGCAACTGCGGATGTTCCCGGGCGTGGGCGAACAACTTCTGCGGCAGGGTCATGACGACTTCCGGGGTGGGGTGGGTCGCGCTCATGCCGCAGCTCCCAGGTAGGCCTGGATCACGGCCGGGTCGGCCTGCACCTGTGCCGGCGTGCCGTCGGCGATCTTGCGGCCGAAGTCGAGCACCGCCACGCGGTCAGCCAGATCCATGACCACCCCCATGTCGTGCTCCACCAGCACCACTGGGATGCGCTTGGCCTCGCGCACGTCTATGATGAAGCGGGCCAGGTCTTCTTTTTCTTCGGTGTTCATGCCGGCCATCGGTTCATCCATCAGCAGCACCTTGGGTTCCATCGCCAACGCACGGCCCAGGTCAACGCGCTTGCGAAGACCGTAGCCGAGCGCGCCTACCGGCTGGTGGCGGATGTTTTCAATTTCAAGGAAGTCGATGATTTCCTCGACCGCTTCCCGGTGCAGGGTTTCTTCACGCTGGGTCCAGGGAAAGTAGAGAAATGCCTGCGCCAGATTTGATCGCATCTGGCTGTAGCGGCCAACCAGGATGTTGTCGATCACGCTCATGTTGGAGAACAAATGGGTGCCCTGAAAAGTGCGCACCACACCATCGCGCGCGATTTCATGCACCGCGCGGCCTTTGATGTCTTGACCCCGGTAGTGCACGCTGCCTTGTTGCGGCAGGTAAAAGCCGCTGAGCACGTTCATCAGCGAGCTCTTGCCCGCGCCGTTGGGGCCGATGATGGCCAGCAGTTCGTTGTCACGCACGTCGATGCCGACATCGGCCAGCGCGGTGACACCGCCAAAGCGCAAGGTGATGTCCCGCGCCTGCAGCACCAAAGCCTCGCCGGACGGGCTATTCAAGGAGTTAGAGGTCATGGGTTAGGAGAAGGCGTTGATACCGGTCAGGGCGCGGCCAATGATGAGTTTCTGGATTTCGGTGGTGCCGTCGGGAATCGGCATCATGCGGGCGTTTCTGAACAACAGTTCAACGCCGAAGTCTTTGGTGATGCCGTTGCCGCCATGAATCTGCAATGCTTTCGACGCGACGTTGACCGCCATCTCGGTCGCGTACCACTTGGCCATGGCGCTTTGCACCTCGCTGCGCACGCCGTGGTCGATCAGGTTGAAGGCGCGGTAGACCAGCAATCGCGCGGCGTCGAGTTCGGTGGCCGCCTCGGCCAGCATGCCCTGGATCAATTGATGACCACCGATCGGCTTGCCATGCTGGCGGCGTTCCTTCGAATAGGCCACCGCCTTGTCGAGCGCCGCCTGGGCGATACCGATCGAAGTCATGCCGACCATGGGACGCGCCTTCTCGAACAGCACCATGGTGTTCTTCAGACCGGTGCCGGGTTCAATCATCATGTTCTCGGCCGGTACGCGCGCGCCGTCGAAGAACAGTTGTGCGGTTGACGTGCTGTTGAGCCCCAGCTTGTCGATGTTGCGGCTTTCGTAGCCGTGTTCGGCGCGGTCCACCAGGATCATCGAGATGGCGCCCGAACCTTCTTGTGAGGTGCGCACGATGACCATGCAAAAGTCGGAGTAGTGGCCGTTGGATATCCAGGTTTTCTCCCCGGTGACAATGTAGTGGTCACCATCGCGCTGGGCGCGGCAGGTGACTTCAGCCACGTTGGATCCGACGCCGGGCTCGCTGATGCCGCTGCATGCGATGATCTCGGCGCGGACCATGCGTGGCAGGTATTTTTCGCGCATGGCGGTGTTGGTGCACACCTGTAGCGAGTAAGCGCCGAGCTGCTGGATCAGCAGCGAGATGGCCACGTCGCCGGAAATGCGCGCGAGCTGCTCGTACATCAGGGCATAGGTGAGCCAGGGCATGCCCAGGCCGCCATGTTCCTCGGCAATGATGCCGTTGCCGCCCATGCCGTAGGGCAGCATCTTTTGAAATATCTCCAGCATCAGCTCTTTTTCGATCAGCTTGTCGGGCTGGTAGCGTTCAACGATGGGTCGCAGCTCGGTTTCGAGGAAGCGAGTGAAGCCTTCGACGGCCATGCGTTGCTCTTCGGTCGGGAGAAAGTTCATGATTGTGGTCTTTGTGTGGTGTTGATTTCGTTCAGCGTGAGCTCATGCGTGCGCCGGCATCAATGTGGAGACAGGTGGCGTTGATGTAAGGGTTCTCGACGATGGAGCGCACCAGGTGGGCCAGCTCGCTGGCTTGGCCCATGCGGCGGGGGAACAGAATCATGCGGTCAACAATGGCCTGCGCTACTTTCTTTGGCAGGCCCGCGACCATTGGCGTTTCGAACAAGCCAGGCGCAACCGCTACGCAGCGGATCCCCAGATCGGCCAGGTCCCGTGCCACTGGCAGCGTGAGGCCGATCACCCCGGCCTTGCTGGCGGCGTAGGCCGCCTGTCCCATCTGGCCGTCCTGTGCGGCACCGGACGACAGGTTGATGATGACGCCGCGCTCATCACCCTCAGGCTCATTGCGCGCCATCGCCACGGCGGCCAGGCGCAGCACGTTGAACGTGCCGGTCAGGTTGACGGCAATCACCTTGTCCCACAGTGCCAGGGGAAAGGGTTTTCCATCGGCCACGGTCTTGGCTGCGTCGGGCACGCCAGCGCAGTTGATGCAAATGTGAATGGCGCCAAAACGGGCCAGGGTTGCGTCGATGCCCGCCTGCACCTGTGACTCACTGGTGACATCTACCTGCTCGAACATGGCGGCAGAACCCAGTTCGGTGGCTGCCTGTACACCACGCTCGCTGTCGCGGTCGAACAATGACACCCGTGCGCCGCCTGCGGCGAGCGCATCAGCCACCGCGCGCCCCAAGCCTGAAGCACCACCTGTGATGATGGCCACCTTGTCATGCAGAATCATTTTTGTCCTTCAGCGACCGAGGATGGTGATGGCGGCCACGGCTTCTTCAATTCCGAACAGGCCCCCACCGTTTTCTGCGATGGCAAGGCGGGCCCCTTGCACCTGGCGAGCCCCCGCTTCGCCGCGCAACTGCACGACCAGTTCATGCAGCTGACCCAGCCCGGTGGCGCCGATCGGGTGCCCTTTGGACTCCAGTCCACCCGAGGTGTTGATCGGGATGCGTCCACCAATCGTGGTGCCGCCGCTCTCGGCGAGCGGCCCGCCTTCGCCGAACGCACAGAAGCCAAGGTTCTCACTCTGTACGATTTCGCCAATGGCCGTGGCATCGTGGACTTCGGCCAGCGAAATGTCTTGCGGGCCGACGCCAGCGAGTTCGTAGGCTTGTTTGGATGCCTTGACGGTGATGTGTTGATCCAGGTTTTCAGGGAGGCGGTTGCTGCCGGTGGCAATGATTGATGCCAGCACCTTGATGGCGCGCCCGCGGTTGGCCAAACGCGCCAATGCTGCTTCGGAACACACGACGACCGCAGCAGCCCCGTCGCTGATGGGTGCGCACATCGGGAGCGTCAATGGGTAGGTGATCGGCGGCGCGGCCAGCACCTCTTCAATGGTGTAGGCGTTGCGGTATTGCGCCAGCGGGTTGTGCACCGAATGGCCGTGGTTCTTGGCGGACACGGCGGCAATTTGTCGCTGCGTGGTGCCGAACTCGCGCATGTGAAAGCGAGCAAAGGCGGCGTAGATGTCCATGAACAGGCTGTAGGGCGCCTTGGACATGGACCCTTCCGGTGGCTCAATACCGTGCCCCATTTGCAGCAGCCTGCGTTTGTTATCCTCGACCGTGGCCACGTCCCAGGCACCATCGAAAACGCTGAACATTTTGGCTTTGTCGGCGCAAAACATTTTCTCGGCACCAATGGCCAGCGCTATCTCTCCTGCCCCCGAGCGCACATACTGCACCGCCAGGTTGAAAGCCGAACTGGCACTGGCGCAGGCGTTCTCGATGTTGAAAATCGGGATGGACTCGAAGCCCATCGAACGCAACGCAATCTGGCCGCGGATCATGGTCTGGCCTTCGAGTGCGCCCTGTGTTGCGTTGGAAAAGTAGGCCGACTGGATGTCGCTGACGGACAGTCCGGCATCGGCCAGCGCGGCGTTCACGGCAGCGGCGGTCAGTTGCTTGATATCGCGGTCAAGAAACTTGCCGGTCGGCGTCATGCCGACGCCGACTATGTAAACGGCGGCTTGCGGGTTGGTCATGGTAATGCGTCCATTCAGAAGAAGCGGTGTGAAATCAGTAGCCCTTGAAATCGGGCGTGCGCTTGCCGACGAAAGCCGCGAGGCCCTCTTGTATGTCGTGCGAATGGCGGTGCGCGTCGAGCACCAGTCGCTCCAGCCGCAGTGCCGAAGCCTGTGGCTGCTCCAGCCCGTCAGCCACGGCCTGCTTCATGCGGCGCAGCACCAACGGGCTCTTGCTGGCGATGCGCAAGGCGATTTTTTCGACCTCGGACACCAGCTCGGCATCCGGCACCACGCGATTCACCAGGCCCAACGGAACCAGTTCGCGTGCGGGCATGGTGTCGCCGGTGAACAGCAGGTATTTGGCGGCGGTGGCGCCGATGCGCCGTGGCAGGATCGCCGCGCCGCCCGCGCCCGGAAACACGCCGAAGTTGGCATGCGCATCGCCGATGCGGGCACTTTCGGCGGCGATGATGAGGTCGCAGGCCATGGCCAGCTCCAGTCCGCCGGCCATCGTCAGGCCATTCAGCGCGGCGATGGTGGGTTTGGGGCACACGCGCAGCCGATCCATCATGCCGCCGACGAGATCGAGAAACTCACCCATCGGGTCGCTCGGGCCGGGGTCGCCAGCGCTGCTCTCGAACACGCCTTTGAGATCGGCGCCGGCGCAGAAGGCTCGGCCTGCACCGGTCAGCACGATGACGCGGATGGCAGGGTCACGCTCGCAACGTTCGGTCACATCGCGCAATTCGGCGCACATTGTCTCCGACAGGGCATTCATCGCATCGGGCCGGTTCAGCGTGATCCACGCCACGGCACCACGTTGTTCAAAGCGGATGGTCAACGGGGGTTGCATCTTCAAGGCATCCTTGCTTATGTGGGGGTCAGCTGCGCTTGCCATGCGGGTTTGGGAATCAACCGCGCAGGAGTTCTTCGGCAATGATCATCTTGCGCACCTCGGATGTGCCTGCACCGATCTCGAGGATCTTGATGCAACGGAACAGGCGGTTGATCTCGGACTCCCAGATGTAGCCGCTACCGCCATGCACTTGCACGGCCTTGTTGAGCACCCGGTTGCAGGCTTCGCCGGCGTAGAGGATGGACGCTGCGGTGAGCTTGTGTGCATCG
>JBFHEQ010000246.1:0-5440 GCA_041584075.1 Hydrogenophaga sp. | reverse complement strand
GGCGGCTCGAAAGCGCATCGAGGCCCACCTGGCCGCTGGTGGACAGCCGATCTGGCTGGAGGTCGACGGTGGCGTGAAGCTCGACAACATCGGTCGGATCGTTGATGCCGGTGCCGACACCCTGGTGGCAGGCAGCGCCGTTTTCGGAGCGCCCGACAGCGATGGCGGCTACCGCAGCATCCTGCGGCAACTCCGGAAAAACGGCGTCCGACCCTGATCCGTGCATTCCATCTTTCATTGCTCCCTGAGGACTCCGCCATGCAAACCCGACGCCGCTACACCCTGACCCAATACCTGATCGAGCAGCGCCGCCGCTTTCCTTCCGCCAGTGGCGACTTCAATGCCCTGCTGCTGGACGTGGCCCTGGCCTGCAAGGCCATCGCGCGTTCGGTGGCATTTGGTGACCTCAGTGGCATGCCGGGCAGCGAGATGGTGGACGTGGCGACCAGCGTTAATGTGCAAGGAGAAGAGCAGAAGCGCCTGGACGTCATCAGCAACATCTATTTCACCGAGATGACGGAGTGGGGCGGGCACCTGGCCGGGATGGCGTCGGAGGAGATGGACGAGCCGTATCAGATCCCCAAGACCATGCAGCGGGGCAAGTACCTGCTGGTGTTCGATCCGCTCGACGGGTCGAGCAACATCGATGTGAACGTGACCGTGGGCAGCATTTTCAGCGTCTTGCGCGCGCCCCAGGAGGTGATCGACAGCGGGCGCGATGTGATGGAGGCCGACTTCCTGCAGCCCGGCACGCAGCAGATGGCCGCGGGCTATGCGCTCTATGGGCCCACCACCATGCTGGTGCTCACGGTGGGCAATGGCGTGGCCGGCTTCACGCTGGATCCCAATCTCGGGCAGTTCATGCTGACGCACCCCGGCCTGCAGGTGCCGGAAGACACCCATGAGTTCGCCATCAACGCGTCCAACAGCCGCTTCTGGGAAGCGCCGGTCAAGCGTTATGTGGATGAAGCCCTGGCGGGCCGAACCGGACCCCGTGGCAAGGACTTCAACATGCGCTGGATTGCCAGCATGGTCGCTGAGGCCCACCGCATTCTCATGCGTGGCGGTGTGTTCATGTACCCGCGCGACACCAAGGACTCGAGCAAACCAGGTCGCCTGCGCCTGCTGTACGAAGCCAACCCGGTGGGCATGATCATCGAACAGGCGGGCGGCCGCGCCAGCACGGGGCGCGAGCCCATGCTCTCGGTGAAACCCACTTCGCTGCACCAGCGCATTGGCCTTGTGTTTGGCTCAAAAAACGAGGTCGAACGCATCGAGCGCTACCACGCAGAACCGGTCGCCTACAAAGACAGCAACCCCCTGTTTGCAGAGCGCTCGTTGTTCAGGGATTGAACCCGTCCACGCCTCCTGATCTTCCCACTCACTCATCCTTTCATTCACCAACTGTTCCACCCGCAACGCCTGAAGTGCCTTCGTCCAGAACACCGCCGGCCCGGCTTTGCCGGACGGCAGGTGTTGCCCCCTGGGGGGTGACGCCGAAGGCGGCGCGGGGGGTAAGGAAAAAGCCATGTCCGAACGCCACCCCATCATCGCCATCACCGGATCCAGTGGCGCTGGAACGTCCACCGTGACGCGCACGTTCCAGAACATCTTCAGGCGCGAAGCGGTGTCGGCGGCCATCGTCGAAGGCGACAGCTACCACCGGTTCGACCGCAAGGAGATGAAAGCCAAGGCGGCCGAGGCTGAAAAGGCCGGCAACAACAACTTCAGCCATTTTGGAGCCGACAACAATTTGTTCGGTGAAATTGAAAACCTGTTCAAGACCTACAGCGAAACCGGCGAGGGCAAGTGCCGCAAGTACCTGCACAACGCAGAAGAAGCTGCACCTTACAAGCAAGACCCGGGGACCTTCACACCGTGGGAGCCGCTGCCTGAGCGGACCGACATGCTGTTTTACGAGGGCTTGCATGGTGCCGTCGTGACCGACGAACACAACATCGCACAGTACCCCGATTTGTTGATTGGTGTTGTGCCGGTGATCAACCTGGAGTGGATCCAGAAACTGTACCGCGACAAGAACATGCGCGGTTACAGCGCCGACGCAGTGACCGACACCATCCTGCGGCGCATGCCCGACTACGTGAACTACATCACCCCGCAGTTTCAGCACACCCATGTGAACTTCCAGCGCGTGCCGATTGTGGACACCTCCAACCCCTTCATGGCGCGCGATGTGCCCACGGCAGACGAAAGCATGGTGGTGATCCGTTTCGCCAAGCCCAAGGGCATCGACTTTGCCTACCTGCTGAGCATGATCAACGGCTCCATGATGAGCCGCGCCAACACCATCGTGGTGCCCGGCGGCAAGATGGAGCTGGCGATGCAGCTGATCTTCACGCCCTTCATCTGGCGAATGATCGAGAGGAAGAAGAACGCCCCCCGCGTCGGCTGACGCCGCCACCCCCCACTGGGGGGCAACGCTGGCGGCCCGGCGAAGCCGGTTCCGCGGCGTTCTGGACGAACTCCCTCTCTCGCGCAGCTGATCTGCTGCGGCTGTTCTTCTTATTTGGAAATGCCATGAACAACCCTTCCCCCGAACTTGCTCGCCAGATGGCGAATGCCATCCGCTTGCTGGCTGTGGACGCTGTGGAAAAGGCCAAGTCGGGCCACCCTGGTGCGCCCATGGGCATGGCCGATATTGCGGAGGTGTTGTGGAACCGGCATCTGAAGCACAACCCGGCCAATCCGCACTGGCCAGATCGCGATCGCTTTGTGTTGTCCAACGGCCATGGATCGATGCTGATCTATGCGTTGCTGCATCTCACCGGCTATGACCTGCCGATGGAAGAGTTGAAGAACTTCCGCCAATTGCACAGCAAGACACCTGGGCACCCGGAAGTGGGCGTCACCCCTGGCGTGGAAACCACCACCGGCCCGCTGGGGCAGGGTCTCACGAATGCGGTGGGCATGGCGCTGGCGGAGAAGCTGCTGGCGCAGGCGTTCAACCGCGATGAACACCGGATCGTCGACCACTTCACCTACGCCTTCCTCGGCGATGGCTGCTTGATGGAGGGCATCAGCCATGAAGCCTGCTCGCTGGCGGGCACACTGCGCCTGTCCAAGCTGGTGGCGTTTTACGACGACAACGGCATCTCCATCGACGGCCATGTCGAGGGCTGGTTCACCGACGACACGGCCAAGCGGTTCGAGGCTTATGGCTGGCATGTCATTCCCAATGTCGACGGCCACAGCCCCGAAGCGGTCGAGGCGGCACTGGTGGAGGCACGGAAACAAGGTGCGTCGGCCAAGGGAAAACCGACCCTGATCTGTTGCAAAACCGTGATCGGCATGGGCTCCCCGCACAAGGCGGGCACGCACGATGTGCATGGCGCGGCACTCGGTGCGGCCGAAGTGCAGGCGACGCGCGAGGCCTTGGGCTGGACCGCCGAACCCTTCGTGATTCCCGACGACATCGCCAGGGCCTGGAACGCGGTCGAACAGGGACAACAGGCCGAGGCCGCGTGGCGCGCGCGTTTTGAGGCTTTTCGCGCGCAGTACCCGCAAGATGCTGCCGAATTCGAGCGCCGCATGTCCGGTGACTTGTTGGCCGACTTCGCGGACAAATTGCCCGCCATCTTCAACACCATCTCCAGCAAGCCCGATGCCATCGCAACCCGCAAAGCCAGTCAGAATGCGCTCGATGCACTGGCACCCCTGTTGCCCGAATTTTTCGGTGGCAGTGCCGACCTGACCGGGTCCAACCTCACCAACTTCAAGGGTTGTGTCAAAGCCGGTCGGGACACCTGGGGCAACCACATGAGCTACGGCGTGCGTGAATTTGGCATGGCCACCATCATGAACGGCGTGGCCCTGCACGGTGGCTTCATCCCTTACGGCGGCACCTTCCTCACGTTCAGCGACTACAGCCGCAACGCCATCCGCATGGCGGCGCTGATGAAACAGCGCGTGATCCATGTCTTCACCCACGACTCGATTGGCCTGGGCGAAGACGGCCCCACCCACCAGTCGGTGGAACATGTGCCCAGCTTGCGCATCATCCCTGGGCTGGACGTGTGGCGCCCGGCCGATGGCCTGGAAACCGCCGTGGCCTGGGTGTGTGCCATCGAGCGCCGGGATGGGCCGAGTGCCCTGTGTCTGTCGCGCCAGAACCTGCCCCGCGTCACGGAACACATCTCGGCGGGCCAGATCCGCAAAGGCGGCTACACCCTGTCGGACATGGAACACCCTCAAGCTGTGGTCGTGGCAACCGGCTCGGAAATCGAAATCGCGCTGGCCGCGCAAAAGAAGCTGGCGGGTGAGGGCATTCGAACCCGTGTGGTATCCATGCCCTGCAGCAATGTGTTCGATCAACAGCCCAAAGCCTGGCAAGAAGCGGTGTTGCCGCTGGATTTGGCCACGGTGGCGGTTGAGGCGGCGCATCCAGACTTCTGGCGCAAGTACGTGGGGCGCACGGGCGCGGTGATTGGTATCGCCAGCTTTGGCGAGTCTGCGCCTGCCAAAGACCTTTATGCGCACTTTGGGATCACAGCAGAGAAAGTGGTCGAGGCCGTGAAAGGACAACTGGCATGAACGCCTCGTTTGACCTGATCCTGTTCGATCTGGATGGCACGCTGATCGAGACCGCGCCGGAGATTGCCGACGCCGTCAACGACACGCTGGCCGAATGCGGTCGATCGGGCGTCAGCCAACAGCAGGTCAACGACTGGATCGGCCATGGCACGCGCGAACTGCTCATTCAAGCCCTGGCTTTTGTGGACGGGTTGGGTGCCAACGAAGTGCGCAGCGGCCATTCGTTTTCAGCCATCGAAGCCGTGTTCACGCGCCATTACCAGCGCCGTTGTGGCACCCGCAGCCACCTGTATCCCCATGTGCGCGAAACCCTGGTGGCGCTGCGCGCGGCGGGCGTGAAGCTGGTGGTGATGACCAACAAGGAAGGGCGTTATACCCAGACCGTGCTGGATGCGCACCAGATGGCGCCGCTGTTTGATCGCGTCATCAGCGGAGACACGTTGCCTGTGAAGAAGCCGGACCCGATGGGCATAGCCGAATGCCTGAAGCAGTTTGGTGCCACGCGTGAGCGCACCCTGTTTGTGGGCGACTCTTCCATCGACGTGGCCACTGCGCGTGCAGGGGGCATCGCAGTGTGGGGGGTGCCCTATGGCTACAACATGGGTGAATCCATTGAGGCCTGCCACCCGGATCGTGTGATTCCTGATTTTTCGGGGCTGACCACTCTGCTGAGCGGCTGACAGGCCGCCGCCGTTCACCGAACGCCATTCTTTTCTTTGCCATCCCGGAGAAAGACGAAACATGACCATCCAAATCGGTATCAACGGCTTCGGCCGCATCGGGCGCAATGTGTTGCGCAGCGCGATTCAGAACTTCTCTGACATCGAAGTCGTCGCCATCAACGACCTGTTGGAGCCCGACTACCTGGCCTACATGCTCCAGTACGACT
>JBFHEQ010000245.1:0-5468 GCA_041584075.1 Hydrogenophaga sp. | reverse complement strand
TCGGCCCCAGCGCCGGCGGCACCCTGGGTGGCTTCTCGCGCACCCCAGCCGGCAAGGCCACGGTCGCGGCCTTCACCGACGCCTACAACAACATGGTGATTTCGCTGCGCAACTACAAGGCGCAGGAAGTCAAAGGTGGCCTGGGCAAGGGCGGTCAGCTGAAAGTCGGGCAGTAACTGGGATCCCCCCGCGCCGCCTTCGGCGTCACCCCCCAGGGGGCAACGCTGGCGGGCCGGCGGAGCCGGACCCACGGCGTTCTGGGTTTGAGGATGGGCACGCCAGGCCATTCCTCAATGCTCGGCCACTGTTCCTAGGCGTGATGTCGGAAGCATCACACCTCGGGGCAACGCTGGCGGGCCGGCGGAGCCGGACCCACGGCGTTCCGGGGCTAGCGCCACGCAACGTTCGCCGGAAAGAAAAAGGCCTCCTGACGGAGGCCTTTTTCTTTTCTCGGTCCGTGAAACTCAGCGGCCGGTCCCGCGCAGGCGGTCGATGAAACCGTTGAGCTCGTCGAGTGAACCGAACTGGATCGCCAGCTCACCCATTTCCTCAAAACGGCCATGGCGCTTGACGCGTTTTTTCACGCGCACCTCCACGTCGGCGGTGAGCAGGTCGGAGAGTTCCTCTTCCACACGGTTGATGTCGCGCGACTTTTCTTTCTTGAGCTTCTGGGGCGCCAGCTCAAACTCGGCGCCCAGCTTCTTCACCAGACTCTCGGCCTCGCGCACCGACAGTTTTTTGGTGGCGATCTGGTTGCCGGCCGTGATCTGGGTGGCGCGGTCCAGGGTCAGCAAGGCGCGGGCATGCCCCATGTCCAGGTCACCGGCCATCAGCATGGTCTGCACCGGGTCGGCCAGCTGCAGCAAACGCAGCAGGTTGCTGGCGGCGCTGCGCGAGCGCCCCACGGCCTGGGCAGCCTGCTCGTGAGTGAGCCCAAACTCCTTCACCAGGCGTTGTAATCCCTTGGCTTCTTCCAGCGGGTTCAGGTCTTCCCGCTGCATGTTCTCGATCAATGCCATGGCCGCAGCGGCCTCGTCGGACACGTCTCGCACCAGCACAGGCACGCTCTCAAGCCCGGCCAGCTTGGACGCGCGGAAGCGGCGTTCGCCGGCAATGATCTCGTACATGCCCGCGTTGTCGCCACTGGTCAACTGACGCACCAGAATCGGCTGCATCACGCCCTGCAATTTGATGGACTCAGCCAGCTCGTACAAAGCGCCCTCGTCCATGTGGGTACGCGGCTGGTACTGGCCCGCGACCATGTTGATCACGGGCAGGCTGGAGGGCAACTGGGCCGTGCGCCCGGTTTCCTGTGCATCGGGGGAAGCGGCATCCACCACTTTGGGGCCCAGCAGGGCTTCGAGTCCACGGCCTAGGCCTTTGGGTTTTTTGGTGGCCATGGTCAGTTTGCTTTCATGTCAAGAAATGGGTTCAGCAGATCACGCCCCGCCGGCCAGTCGCCCAACCCGGTTTCGGCGTTGATGTGCCCGGCGTTGCCCAGGTCGGTGAAGGCGGCCCCCCAGGCGGACGCCATCGCCTGTGCCCGGTCAAAGCGGCAATAAGGATCGTTGCGGCTGCCCACCAGCGTGGAAGGGAAAGGCAGTGGCTGCATGGGAATCGGCGACCAGCTGGGCAAGACGGTACGCAGGTCTTCCTGCTCGGCATCCCCCGGCCCGACCAGCAGGGCCGCCTTCACCCGGCGGGTGTTTTGCGAATGCGACGCCCAGGCGGCGGTGAGGATGCAACCCAGGCTGTGCGCCACCAGCACCACAGGCTCGTCGGCATCCAGGATCACCTCTTCGAGCCGCGCCATCCAGTCGCCGCGGCGTGGCGTCATCCAGTCGTGCTGATCGACGCGGCGGTAGCCATACAAGGCTTCCCAGCGGCTTTGCCAGTGATCGGGGCCGCTGTTTTGCCAGCCCGGAAGAATGAGAACGTTGGAAGGTTTCACGTGGAACAAGGGTCGAAGTCGGTCACATGGTCTTGATGCGCTCGACCATTTCGTGTGCAAATGCGATGAAGGCCTGGCTGCCGCGCGCGTTGGGATCAAACACCACCCCGGGCAAGCCATAGCTGGGCGCCTCGGCCAAGCGCACATTGCGCGGGATCACGCTCTCGAACACTTTGTCGCCAAAGTGCGCCTTGAGCTGATCGCTCACCTGCTGCTGCAGGGTGATGCGGGGATCGAACATGACCCGCAAGAGACCAATGATCTGCAGATCGCGGTTGAGGTTGGCGTGCACCTGTTTGATGGTGTTCACCAGGTCGGTGAGACCTTCCAGCGCAAAGTACTCACACTGCATGGGCACGATCACGCCGTGGGCCGCGCACAACCCGTTGAGGGTCAGCATGCTCAGCGAAGGCGGGCAATCCACCAGCACAAAGTCGTATTGTTCGGCCACTTCGGCCAAGGCAAGCTTCAGCCTTTGATCGCGGTGCTCCAGGGTCACCAGCTCCACCTCGGCGCCGGCCAACTCCCGGTTGGCGCCCAGCACGTCGTAGCCGCACTTCTCGGCCTTGACCACAGCCTCCGCCACCGAAGCCGACTCCAGCAGCACGTCGTACACCGAGAGTTCCATGGCGCGCTTGTCCACACCCGAACCCATGGTGGCGTTGCCTTGAGGGTCGAGGTCCACCATCAACACGCGCTGCCCTACCTTGGCGAGGCCCGCGGCGAGGTTGACCGTGGTGGTGGTTTTGCCCACCCCGCCCTTCTGGTTCGCCACACAAAAAATCTTGGCCATCTCAACTTTCAAGTATGTTGCACACCGACCGCTTTGCAGAAAACACGTGCAGCGCTGACGCGGGGGCACCCGCAGAACCGGCTTCGCCGGGCTGCAAGGTGCGCCCCCTTGAGGGGGAGGCGCCGAAGGCGCTTCGGGGGGGAGTCATTTCATCACCAGCTTCACGCCGAAGCCGATCAAGAATACGCCGGCCAGCTTCTCCAGCGTGCGGGCGATGGCGGGGTTGGCACGCATGCGCTCGGCCAGAAAATGGGTCAACAGGGCTGCACCCAGGCCATACAGAAAGGTGAGCGCAGCGACGGTCGCGGCCATCACGCCAAAGGTGATCAAACCCTGATGGCGGACCGGATCCACAAAGAGCGGGAAGAAAGCCATGTAAAAAACAATGGCCTTGGGGTTGAGCAGGGTGATGGTCAGCGCCTGCTGGAAAAAGTGGTGGGGTTTGATGCGGAGCACAGGGGCATCGCCAGGCTTGGCCATCAACATCTTGAAGCCCAACCAGGCCAAGTAGGCAGCGCCCAGCCACTGCACCAGATGAAAAGCGGTGGGGTAGGTGGCCAGCAGTGTGGCCACACCGGCCACAGCCATCCACATCAAGACCTGATCGCCTGCGATCACACCCAGCGTGGCAGCCAGCCCGCCGCGCATCCCGCCTTTGCTGGTGGACGTGACGAGCGCAAGATTGCCCGGGCCCGGGATGGCCAGAAACAGAACGATGGCAGCGACAAATGCGCCGTAATCAGCGATACCGAACATGGATGGAATTTTCGGGGAGGTGGGCTGAGTTTACGTGAGGCTCAGCGGTGGCCAGCCAAACACGCCCTGCTCCGGCGAAAATTCCTCGAAGATCGGCGATTCAGGCGGCCAATGGGCGCATCCAGATGATGCAGCGCTCGGCATCCAGACCCGGCACCTGAAGCTGTTCCACGTGAAACACAGCCACGTCGGCGGGCAAGGCGGCCAGTTCTTCTTCCGGATGTTTGCCCTTCATGGCCATCCAAACCGCCCCCGGCTTGAGCGCGGCACGCGACCAGTCCGTGAAATCGGGCAATGAGGCAAAAGCCCGTGAGCAGACCACATCAAAGCCACTGCCTTGTTCGGCCTTGAGCGTCTCTACCCGGGCGTGCACACCGTGCAGGTTGGGCAGCCTGAGCGTGGCCGCCGCCTGCTGAATGAAGGCCGCCTTTTTGCCCACCGTGTCCACACAGCTCACATCGATCTGCGGGCACACGATGGCAATCACCACACCGGGCAAGCCGCCCCCGGAGCCCACATCGAGCAGGCGAACCGACTCACCCGACCCGATTTTGGCGGCCTCGCGTCGCAGTGGACCAATGGCGGCCAGGCTGTCGAGCAGGTGGTGGGTGAGCATCTCCGCCGGATCCCGCACGGCCGTCAGGTTGTAGACCTTGTTCCACTTCTGCAGCAAGGCCAGGTAGTCCAGCAACTGGGCGACCTGCGTGTCGGCCAAGGTCAGCCCAAGGGTCTGCAGACCCGCCATCAAGACATCCCGGCTCATGCTTGTGATTCACTTTCGACAGCAGTCGCCGCCACGGGGACGGTGGCAAAGCCCTTGAAACCGCCCTTCTTCAGGTGGATCAGCAGCAATGAAATGCTCGCGGGCGTGATGCCAGAGATGCGAGCCGCCTGCCCCAAAGTCTCGGGCCGGTGTTTGCTCAGCTTTTGCCGAGCTTCAAACGACAAGGCCGTCACCTGCAGGTAGTCAAGATCAGCCGGCAGCTTCAGCCCCTCGTAATGCGCCGCCCGCTCCACCTCGGTCTTCTGCCGGTCGATGTAGCCCGAGTACTTGGCCGCGATCTCCACCTGCTCCACCACCGCCGCATGCAAATCCCCCAGGGTTTCACGTGAAACATCGGCATGCGTGTGTTGACGGTCGTTCATGGCCATGAGGGCGTCGTAATGCACCCCCGGGCGGCGCAGCAGGTCAAACAGGTTGTGTTCGTGTTCGATGGCTTTGCCCAGCACCCGCTCACTCTCCACAGGCGGTAGATTGCGCGGATTCACCCAGGTGGACTTGAGCCGTTCTGTTTCACGTGAAACCGCATCGCGCTTGCGGCTGAAGGCCTCCCAGCGCGCATCGTCCACCAACCCCATCTGGCGCCCCGCCTCGGTCAGGCGCATGTCGGCATTGTCTTCTCGCAACTGCAGGCGGAACTCAGCCCGGCTGGTGAACATGCGGTAGGGCTCGGTCACGCCCTGGGTCACCAGGTCATCCACCAAGACACCCAGATACGCCTCGTCGCGCCGTGGCAGCCAGGCCTCGTCACCCCGGCATTGCAGCGCGGCGTTGAGCCCGGCGAACAGCCCTTGGGCCGCCGCCTCTTCGTAGCCGGTCGTGCCATTGATCTGGCCCGCAAAGAACAGGCCCTGGATCTGCCGGGTCTCGAAGCTGTTTTTGAGCGAACGCGGGTCGAAGTAGTCGTATTCGATGGCGTAGCCTGGGCGGATGATGTGGGCGTTTTCCATGCCCGCCATGCTGCGCACCAGGTCGTACTGGATGTCAAACGGCAGGCTGGTGGAAATGCCGTTGGGGTAGACCTCGTGGGTGGTCAACCCTTCAGGCTCCAGAAAAATCTGGTGGCTGTCCTTGTCCGCAAAGCGGTTGATCTTGTCTTCGACGCTGGGGCAGTAGCGCGGGCCCACGCCCTCGATCTTGCCGGTGAACATGGGGCTGCGGTCAAAACCGGAGCGGATGATCTCGTG
>JBFHEQ010000244.1:0-5482 GCA_041584075.1 Hydrogenophaga sp. | reverse complement strand
GGTCGTTGTTGGCGCTGCGGCCGCCTTTGGCCTGTACGGCGCGTCGATGGACGTGTACGAAAACAGCATTCTGCTGGGGGCCGTCCCATCGGTGATCTGGCTGGGCTGGTTCTGGCGACCGCTGCGCGTGTTGATGGCGGGGGTGGCCGTGTTGTCTTTGCTTGGCATCTCGCTTTACCAGACGCCCGAAGGGGCCGCCGACCTCGCGCGTGCCGATCAGGTATTTTTGCTGAAATACTTCCTCTCCAGCCAGTCGGCCATTCTCTGGATGAGCGTGCTGTTTTTCATGAGCACGCTGTTCTATTGGGTTGGGATGGCAACTCGGGCAGGGAGCGCGTTTGAGGGCATCGGCTCCAGGCTGGCATGGGCGGCCGTGACACTGGCGCTGGTGGGGACGATGGTGCGCTGGTATGAAAGCCACCAGATCGGTGTGGGCATCGGCCACATTCCTGTGAGCAACCTGTACGAAGTCTTTGTGTTGTTTTGCTGGCTGACGGCTACGTTTTACCTGTATTACGAAGACCAGTACGAAACGCGCTCCATGGGTGCGTTTGCCATGCTGGTGGTGAGTGCTGCCGTGGGCTTCCTGCTCTGGTATACCGTTGTGCGCGAAGCCCACCAGATCCAGCCCCTGGTGCCCGCTTTGCAAAGCTGGTGGATGAAGCTCCATGTGCCCGCCAACTTCATCGGCTACGGCACGTTTGCCATCGCGGCCATGCTGGCTTTTGCCTACCTGATCAAACAGAGTGCCAGTGAAAGCCGTTGGTACAAGCTGGCGCCGTTGTGGATCCTCGGTCTTGTGTTGTGTTTTGAGCCCATCGTTTTCCGGACATCGGCTGCGGAAAAAGGCAGCAGCTACTGGTTTGTCTACTTCGGTATTTCGATGCTGATCGTGGGGGGCATCATGTTTGGCCGCCGCCGCATCGCCGAGCGGCTGCCTACCTTTGAAGTGCTCGACGACGTGATGTACAAGGCGATCGCGGTCGGTTTTGCGTTTTTCACCATTGCCACCGTGCTCGGGGCCTTCTGGGCCGCCGAGGCTTGGGGGGGCTACTGGAGCTGGGATCCCAAGGAGACCTGGGCGCTCATCGTCTGGCTCAATTACGCGGCTTGGCTGCACATGCGGTTGATGAAGGGTCTTCGGGGCACGGTCGCGGCTTGGTGGGCGCTGGTGGGTCTTGCCATCACGACTTTCGCCTTTCTCGGCGTGAACATGTTTCTTTCGGGCCTGCACAGCTACGGCGAGTTGTGATGTCTTGAAGGCGAGACCCCCAGTTTTATGGGGTCTCCCGCCGCATACCGATTGGGTGGCCTCAAAGCCTTGTAAGAATGCGCTGAGCCTCGCGACCCACAGAGACAATCGGAGCACGCCATGATCATCCGCACCCACGATTCGGGTTTCATCCACCCCGCCTCAAGCGACATCACGTCGCCTACGGTTTACCTTCGTCGGCGCGCCTGGCTGCAATCCCTGGCTTTGGGTGCAGGCGGTGCCGCTTTGGCCGCCTGGGCCGCTCGGGATGCCTTGGCGCTGGCGCCTCGTCCAGGTCGTCTGGCGGCTTTGCAGGCCAGCACATCCCAGGTGGCGGGCGCTCAGACGATGGAAAAGCTGACCGCCTACCAGGACGCTTCCAGCTACAACAACTATTACGAGTTCAGTACCGACAAAGCACAGCCTGCGGCTTTGTCCTCAGGTCTGCCGACACGGCCATGGAGCGTTCAGGTGGATGGCCTGGTGAACAAGCCCAAGACCTTTGATATCGAGTCGTTGCTCAAGCTCAGCGCTCTGGAAGAGCGGATCTACCGTTTGCGTTGTGTCGAGGGCTGGTCCATGGTCATCCCCTGGGTGGGTTACTCCCTGGCTGCATTGATCAAGGAAGTGCAGCCTCAGACCAGCGCCAAGTACGTGGAATTTGTCACGCTCGCAGATCCGAAAGTGATGCCCGGATTGCGCAGCGGCGTTCTTGACTGGCCGTACACCGAAGCATTGAGGCTGGATGAAGCCCTGCACCCGCTCACCCTGCTGACGTTTGGCATGTATGGAGAGGTTTTGCCCAATCAGAACGGTGCACCGGTTAGGCTCGTGGTCCCCTGGAAGTATGGCTTCAAGTCGGCCAAGTCCCTGGTCAGGATCCGGTTCACCGAGCAGCCTCCCGCGACCGCCTGGAACAAGGCGGCCGCCCAAGAATACGGGTTTTATTCCAATGTGAATCCCGATGTTTCCCATCCCCGCTGGAGCCAGGCCACGGAGCGCCGCATTGGGGAAGAGGGGGGCTTGTTGGCCCGTCGCCGCAAGACGCTGATGTTCAATGGATACGAAGCGCAGGTGGGTCAGCTGTACGCGGGCATGGATCTTCGGAAGTACTTCTGATGCCTTCACGGCCCAGCGTTGCGGACATGCAGACCGCGGCCAAAGCCCGCGCCCCAGCAGCCCTGGCGCTGGTCGCCAACCGCATGCTCATGCGCCCTTGGGCACGCCCGGCGGCATTTGCTGTGTTGACGTTGCCCCTGGGCTGGTTGATCTGGGCGGCCTTTTACGATCAGTTGGGCGCCAACCCGGCCGAAGCCCTGATCCGGTCGCTGGGGGGCTGGACTTTGCGTATCCTGGTGCTCGTGGTGGCCATCACACCCTTGCGGGTGACCTTGGGTCTTTCCGCCCTGGCGCGCTGGCGACGCATGGTGGGATTGTTCGTTTTTTTCTACGCCAGCTTGCATCTCACAGCCTACGCCTGGTTCGACATGGGCTTTGTCTGGGGTGAAGTCCTGAGCGATGTGAACAAGCGGCCATTCATCCTGGTGGGGATGTTGTCCTGGGGTTTGCTGCTGCTGTTGGCGCTGACCTCATACAACCAGGCCATACGCTGGATGGGGGGGCGGCGGTGGCAATGGCTGCACCGCAGCGTGTACGGGGTTTGTGTCTTGGCTGTTTTGCACTTCTTCTGGATGCGAGCTGGCAAGAACGACTTCGCAGAGGTCGCTGTGTACGCAAGCTTGCTGGGCGCCCTGTTGGGTTGGAGGGCCTGGAGGTACGTTATCTCCAGGGCACGATCCAATCCAGCGGTGTGAGCCAGGGCCGTTTGTATGGCCGCGTTGAGAATCAGCCCACCCATCGACCTCGAGGGCCGGTCCTGGCAAGTTCGGGCAAACAAGAGGGGTGCGGTTCGGAACCCGACACCCATCCGTCGTCGTCAGATGGGCGGTTGGGTCGCCGTCTTGTTGCCGGGTGGGGTCGTCTCCGCCTGCCCAGGGTTGGATGGCACAGCCTGCGAGTTCGCGGGTGGCAAAAACAATGGACCTTTCTGCCCGCAAGCCGACAACAGCAAACCTGTGGCCAGCATGGCGGCGACAGTGACCGATCGGCTTGTGCCAGGCAGAAGGCCTAGAATTCCAGAGGTATTGATCATGATGGCATTGTAATGACCGACAACGAATATCTGGACCGCGCCGAGTCCCTCCTGGGCGCCATTGAACGGGCATGCGACCGCATCAACGATGCGACCGATGCCGATATCGACAACCAGCGTGTTGGCGGCATGATCACACTGGTTTTCTCGAACGGCAGCCAGATCATTGTGAACTTGCAGAAACCCTTGCAGGAAGTGTGGATGGCCGCAAAGGCGGGCGGTTTTCACTACCGCTGCGAGGCAGATGGCCGCTGGATGGACACCAAGGGCCAGGGGGAGTTTTTTCATCACCTGACCCAGTTCGCCAGTGAGCAATCGGGTTTGGCGCTCCAGTTCAGTTCCTGAACAGATCCAGAATGCTTCGGCGGTCCTCTGTTGTGGGCGGGGTGATTGCCTCGGCGCCCCAAGCCTCCCCCTCCGGTATCGCGCCAGGCCAAGGGTCCTGCAGACCCAGGCCCTGTACGCCGCGGCTGGGACCAAACTCTTCGTAGTACCAGTCGCCACCGACCCGTATCACGCCTGGCGGAGGCTCGATCTCCTGCACCGGGACGCCTTTGAGCGCTTCCTTCATGTAGGCAATCCAGATGGGCAAACTCAAGCCTCCACCCGTTTCGCGACTGCCCAGGTTGCGCGGCGTGTCATAGCCCACCCAGGCTGCTGCCACCACGGTGGGCTGGTAGCCCACAAACCAGGCGTCGACGGAATCGTTGGTGGTACCTGTCTTGCCATAGAGATCGGGGCGCTTGAGGGTACCTTGAGCCCTTGCGGCAGTACCCGTCCGGGTGATCTCCTGCAACAAACTGCTCATCACGAAAGCATTGCGCTCATCGATCACATGGTGAGCGGGATCAAGAACCACCTCAGGTGCCTCGTACAACACATGGCCTCGCTGCTCCATCACACGGGTGATCAGCCTCGGCTCAACTCGATAGCCACCATTGGCAAAAACCGCATAACCAGTCGCCATCTGGATCGGGGTCACCGAGCCGGCGCCCAGCGCCATCGTCAAGTAGGGCGGGTGGCGCTCAGGCGGGAATCCAAACCGGCTCACCCACTGCTGCGCGCTTTGGGTTCCCACCAGTTGCAGAACACGAATGGAAACCATGTTTTTGGATTTCGCCAAAGCACGGCGCACCGACATCGGTCCCTCAAACCGCCCGTCGTAGTTCTTGGGCTCCCAGGGCTTGCCACCGGTTTCTGCCGCGCTGTAGAACAAGGGCGCATCGTTGACCACGGTAGAGGTCTTCAGGCCCTTTTCCAGCGCCGCAGAGTAGATGAAGGGCTTGAAGCTCGAGCCTGGCTGCCGCCAAGCTTGCGTCACATGATTGAATTTGTTCTTCTGAAAGTCAAATCCGCCCACCAGCGCCCGAACCGCGCCCGTGCGAGGGTCCATTGCCACAAAAGCGGATTCCACTTCTGGCAACTGGCTGATGCGCCAAGCCTTGTCGTTCACCTTGACAACCCGGATCACAGCACCAGGTCTGATTTGAACGTTGGCACCGGCTTTGGCCGCCAGCCCCGACTGCGCGGGCCGAAGGCCTTCGCCGGTGATGGTGAAGGGCTCTCCGTCTTGCCGTACGGCAACCACCTGGCGAGGACTTGCTTCCAACACCAGGGCAGACAGCAGATCACCGTTGTCGGGGTGTTCGTTGAGCACGTCGTCAACGGTCTCGTCCAGAGCCTCTTTCCCCTCAGGCAGCTTGACGTAAGTTTCGGGGCCTCGGTAACGTTGGCGGGTTTCAAAGTCGAGAATGCCTTCGCGCACCGCCTCGTAGGCCGCGCGTTGCTCGTTTGCCCGCAGGCTGGTTGTCACGGTGAGCCCTCGCGTGTAAGCCTCTTCGCCATATTGCGACACCATGGCCTGGCGGACCATCTCGGCCACGTAGTCGCCGGGAACGAGGTCTTTACGCCCTGACGCGCGCAGTATGAGCGCCTCGTTGCTGGCAGCAGTGGCTTCGTCGGCAGAAATGAAGCCGTTTTCCCGCATGCGTTGAATGATGTAGAGCTGGCGTTCGCGAGCGCGTTTCGGGTTGGAGATGGGGTTGTAGGCCGACGGTGCCTTGGGCAGGCCTGCCAGC
>JBFHEQ010000243.1:0-5483 GCA_041584075.1 Hydrogenophaga sp. | reverse complement strand
GGGCAATCAAACATTCAACGAGCAGGTGGCCGGCGATGGTGTGTGTCATAGACGGCATTGTGCCGCGCTATTGGCTTGCACCTGTCCGCCGTCTGCCATCGGGTGCCGCAAAGACCGGCAAACCCGGCACCATGGCCGTCGCCTGCCAATGCACCGACGTGCCGATCCCGGCCCATGAAAACGACGGACAACACGGGAGAAAAGGCAGGCCGGCGCGCGCCGTATCGCACACGCGGCCAGCGGTGCCTGGAGGCACGAGCTTCCTGAATCGCGCGCCCAGAAACCCGATCCACCCCGAGAGCACGAACAGGACAAAGCGGTGCGGCAACCGTTGAGGGCAACAGGCCGCTGCTGCGCCAAAAAACGCCCATTTGCTGATCAAGATGGCGTGCTTCGGCGTCACGGCGGGTGCGCGCGGGTGATGATGATGTTGAATGCAGCGGGGTTAGCGACGCTCGCGGCGAGATGGCCAGAGAAAGATGGTGAAAGGTGGTTGGGAGCGGTTCGTCCCGTGCTGCAACTTGGCAACGTTTTCAAGGCACTGTCACACAAGCCCCCTAGACTCCGTGCCTGCCACAACCCTTTCGAGTTCAACATGCTCTACACCAAGACACCCCAGGCTTGGTCCACCCTGCCGCATCCGGATGTGCTGGGCCGCGAAGCCCATACCGTGATTCTCATGGCCAACGGCCGCCGCAGCCTGCGAGAACTGTCCATGCTCATCGGCAGCGATGTATCCGAACTGGCCTTCGACCTGTGCAAGGCGGGCTACCTGCAGCCAACGGCCTTTGTGGCGCAGGAACCGCACTCCAGCGACTGAACCACCCTATACAGTCGCGCCGGCGGCGTGCGCCGTCATGGGGGCCGCAACCGAGCGCTTGCCCGGCGCATGCTGGGCCACCTGCCTCAATGCCGTTTCGACCACCGGCCGGGTGTCCGCCAGACGCAGGCCCTGGCTCCGGATCAGCTTCTCGCAACTGCGGCGTGTCATGGAGTGTGCCCGCCCACCCGGACTGGTGAACATGAACAAGGTGCCCCGGGCGCTGGCCCAGACCAGCTCAGCCCGCAACCAGCCGCCTCCCGAGTACATGTCCACCCGGTTGCCCACCCGCAGCTGAGCAAAAAACGGCTGCACCGCCGCATCCGCGTCGCCACGACCGGAACCGTCCGCGCTCTTCGGAGGCGAGCCTGCCACTGGCTGCTGGGCCGCATCCGGGCTATTCGCCCGTGGCGAGCCATTGGCGACCCCATCCGTGGCCATCTCGGCAACAACGCCTGTATTGGCGTTCACCGCAGCATCGTCGACCTCGTCGACCTCGTCGTCGATTTCGCGCGGTGCAGGCTGTGTGTCTTCAAAGCCTGCGTCCGCCCACTCGTTGGCCGCCATCCACGGCTGCGTGGTCACCACAGGTCGCACGACTTTGCCCACGTCCCGTTTGACAGGTTGATCCTCCAGCGTGATATCCGACGGATCGGCTCCCGACACCGGAGCATCCTTGGAGGCCCGCACACGCCGCAAGCGCAACAATGGCTGGTGCAGGCCCATCAGGGCATCAAAAAATGACCGTGTTTCGTCGCGCGACTTGCCCAAGCTGTCCAGGCCCGCATTCAAGGCGCGCAACAAACCAGGCAGCGCCGCGAACACCTGCTTGGGTTGGCGCAAGGTCTCGGGCCGCACACTCCACAGCAAGGTGCCGACGGTCGAACGAAAATGCTGGGCATCAAACTCCAGACCTGCGGGCTTGAGCTCTTCAGAGGCAATGACCAGAGACCAGGTGCCATACAGAAAATCAAGCACCAGCGCGGGCGCGTTGAACACATCGGGACGCAAGCTGATTTCCCAGGCAATCTGGTCGGCCAGCTCCTGCCGCGCTTCTGCAAAACGCAGCCCCTGGATCTGGTGCTCCAAGGCCGCCTTTTCTTGCGACTCGTCATGCGCCCACCCTGCAGACAGATCCTGCAATGCTCGAGCAAAGGGATGCACTTCTTCAGAGGCGCCGGCATTGAGTTCGCCAAAACGCGCACGCACCGGCGCCATGAACGCCTCAAACCCGGTCGAAAACTCGTCGTTGAACCGGAAGCTGCGCTGAGCAACCTCTTCGACCAGACGGCGGGCGGGATGATCGGCTTCGGCGAAATAACGCGGTTGGGCCAGCGCCAGCCGCAGCAGCGAGGGCTCCAATGCCACAATGGCTTCGCGCACCGGGGCAAGCAACAGGTTATCGCGAGCCACCTGGTTGACGAGTTTGCGCACCAGGTCAAGTCCGATGGCCTGCGAGGCGTCCTTTGCCCGGGCCTTGAGCTGCAGCAAAACCCGGGTCCGGGCATGGGCCTGGCCGTACTCGCCCCAACGCTCGGACGACAGACGTGACTCGACATCGACGGCCCGGCTCGGCCGATCCACCACAGGGATACTGCGGTAGCGCTGCAACTCGGACTCTTCGGCGGCATCATCGTGCAGATCGGGCGCGGCAGCCCATGCATCGACGTCCAGAAGCTCGTCACGCACCTGGTTGTAGTACGCGGTGTCAAGCGCGGTCTCGAACGTCCGGGCGGGACCAGAAAGGAACGCCTGGAAAACATCGGTCCCGAGGGGTGTGTTCGCCCGGGCCAGATGCCCCATGGCGGGCAAGGGAATGTGCCCCGCAACCCTGGTATCACGCGCCACGCCGCCTTCGCTCGGCGACATCATGTCCTCAGCCACCTCCTGGGTCAGGGTCGCGGCGCGGCTGGCTTCAGGATCTTCCACCAGGCGGATACGGTAGCTCGCCTCTTGAACATTCGCCCGTTGCAGCATCAAGGCCAGTTGTTCGTACAACAAACCCAGCTCGCGCCCCAACACGTGGGCGATGTGCTGCAACCACAGCACCCGAATCTCGGCATCCCCCTCCAGCTCTGCCATCAGATCGCGCAATTCGCGCGCAAATACCGACGGGCGGAGCGGGTTTTTTTCTACCGAGACCGTGTCCAGGCCGACCAGCGAACTCATGCGTGCATCGAGCACGGGCAGCGCATGCTCCACCAACGGCAACAGGTTCTGCAGGAGCCGAGCCGCTTCCAGCGACTCGTTCACCGTGTGGTCGTCAACCAGTTGCAACATCGAAGAGTCGGACAACCCCGCCAACACCGTGACCTGATGGTCGTCAGAATGGCGGTTGAACGCATCTTCGAGCCGTTTGGCATATTGCTGGATCAGCAGGCCCCGGCACTGGGCCAGGCTCCAGGTCGCCCGCGCAAGCAACTGCCGTTGTTTCGCATGCAGGCTTGCATCTTCAGCCGCCTGCAGCGAACCGATCACAGCATCCACGCACTTTTTCAGCAACTGAGGCGCTCGGCGCTCGGCCTCCTGAAAGCACTGGTTCAACAGGTCATCGCGCACCGCTTTCATGTCGCGGGATCCTTGTAGGGCCTTGGAGAACGGACGTCTGGGTTCATATCAACCTTGAAGCTTACAACGTTCCGACCCATTTGCGTGTGCCCGCCCGTTGTTATGGGCCAGCCGCAACACCCGGCCCGCTTCCAGCCCGTCTGGCATGACAGGAGGCGCCCGGACATCCGTCGCAGGCGCCTCACCCGTCGTCAAGCATCAACAGGGGTCAACCCGCGTTCTGCTGCGTCGAAAACTCGAAAACACCCGGATTCCGTACCGGATCAACCGACACGCCAATCACCGACTTGGGTGGATACCGGCCTTCCAGCAACAGCTTGGACAAAGGATTTTCGATGCGTTGCTGGATGGCCCGCTTGAGCGGACGCGCACCAAACACCGGATCGAATCCGACTTTGGCCAATTCGCCCAGCGCGGCAGGCGACACCTCCAGCCGAAGATCCATCTTTTGCAGACGGGCCTGCAAAACCTTGAGCTGGATGCCGGCAATCGCTTCGATGTGGTTGGCGTCCAGGGCATGGAACACCACGGTCTCATCGATGCGGTTCAGGAACTCAGGACGGAAATGCTCTTTGAGTTCGCCCCACACCGCGTCTTTCACATCATCGTAAGACTGCCCGACCATGGCCTGGATGAGGTGCGACCCGATGTTGCTGGTCATCACAATCACGGTGTTCTTGAAGTCCACCGTGCGGCCCTGGCCATCGGTCAGACGGCCGTCATCCAGCACCTGCAGCAACACGTTGAAAACGTCCGGGTGGGCCTTTTCCACTTCGTCGAGCAACAAAACGCTGTAGGGCTTGCGGCGCACTGCCTCCGTCAGGTAACCCCCTTCTTCGTAACCCACATAGCCGGGCGGCGCACCGATCAGGCGAGCAACCGAATGCTTCTCCATGAACTCGCTCATGTCGATGCGGATCAGGTGTTCCTCGCTGTCGAACAGGAAGCCGGCCAGCGCCTTGCACAGCTCGGTCTTGCCATCGCCGGTGGGGCCCAGGAACAGGAAAGAGCCGGTCGGACGGTTGGGGTCGGACAGGCCAGAGCGGGAACGCCGAATGGCGTTGGCGACAGCGCCAATGGCCTCGTCCTGTCCCACCACACGCTGATGCAACTTGTCTTCCATCAGCAGCAGCTTGTCGCGCTCGCCCTGCATCAGTTTGGACACCGGGATGCCCGTGGCACGGGCCACCACCTCGGCGATCTCTTCCGCGCCCACCTGTGTGCGCAGCAACTGGGGCGTGTCCAGACTCGTGCCCTTGGATGATTCGACCGCCTGCGCGTCCTTGAGCTTCCTTTCAAGCTCGGGCAGCTTGCCGTATTGCAACTCGGCCACCGAATTGAAATCCCCCTTGCGCGTCAGTTCTTCGATGCGGTGGCGCAGTTTGTCGATCTCTTCCTTGACCTGTGCAGAGCCCTGGGCCTGCGCCTTCTCAGCCTGCCAGATTTCGTCCAGATCGGCGATCTCCTTCTGCAATTTCTCGATTTCCACCTCGATCAGGTCGAAGCGTTTCAGAGAGGCCTCGTCCTTCTCGCGGCGCACGGCCTCGCGCTCGATCTGCAACTGGATCAAACGGCGATCGAGTTTGTCCATCACCTCGGGCTTGGAGTCGATCTCGATCTTGATTTTGGCAGCGGCCTCGTCGATCAGATCGATCGCCTTGTCGGGCAAGAAGCGGTCTGTGATGTAGCGCTGGCTGAGCTCGGCCGCGGCCACGATGGCCGGGTCCGTGATCTCCACGCCATGGTGCACTTCGTACTTTTCCTGCAGGCCACGAAGAATGGCAATGGTGGCCTCCACCGAAGGCTCGCCCACCAGGATCTTCTGGAAACGCCGTTCCAGCGCGGCGTCTTTTTCGATGTACTTGCGGTATTCGTCGAGGGTGGTGGCACCCACGCAGTGCAGCTCACCCCGAGCCAGTGCGGGCTTGAGCATGTTGCCGGCATCCATGGCGCCTTCGGCCTTGCCCGCGCCCACCATGGTGTGCAGCTCGTCGATGAAGACGATGGTCTGCCCCTCATCCTTGGCCAGCTCGTTGAGCACGGCCTTGAGGCGCTCCTCAAAATCACCGCGGAACTTGGCGCCCGCCAGCAAGGC
>JBFHEQ010000242.1:0-5505 GCA_041584075.1 Hydrogenophaga sp. | reverse complement strand
GGACTTTTAATCCGTTGGTCCAGGGTTCGAGTCCCTGCACCCTCACTGCTTTTTGGCGTGTTTTGCTTGGTTTCCAGCTTCTCTTGTGCGACTGGAAACGACTGTGCACAACGGCTAAGGCTTGTACCACAAGCCATCGTGTGAATGCATTTCTTCGCAAACGTCAACAACGGAGTGCCCCGTGGCGAGTCACGTTGAGAATCTGAAAATTGGGGACTGGATCGTAGTCATGTCCTACAAGCATTGGAGCGAGGTGGCCGACCAGGACGGGGTGATCGGGCGGCCGATCTTCGATGGGCGGCCGCTGAACCTCCGTGCGGTCGGGCTGCCGTTTCTGGCGGTGGAGTCGCTCGACGGCGAGGTCGATGCGATCGATCTTCGGGACTACGAGATTCAGAAAGTGGGCGATGAGTATGCCGAGGCATTCATGGATCTGGGCGATGAGTACGAGGACGAAGAGGAGCCGTCCCAGCCCGCTCCGCCTGCGGCACGGATGAAGTGCCCTTTGTGCTCCAGCAAGCTGCAGGAGCGACGTACGGGGCCCGGGGCATGGGTCTTGGCCTGCGAGTGCGGGCTGGAGGCTCGGATGCGTTCCGAGCAGACTTGACGGCCCTGCAGGGCCCGCTATCATTTGGACATAGCGGGCCAGCCGCGGTAGCTTTTTGTGAGCTCCGAAACGTTGTGACGACGTGGCTGGCCCGCTGTATTACTCCCCGTTCTACGCCAGTCCTAGGTGGCGTGGTGGATTAGTCCGCACCGGCGACGGCCGGTGCCGCAATCCTGGAAACAAGCTGGTTCGAATCCAGCCGAGGGAGGCTTGGGCAGTCGGTGAGCGATCGTAGCCGACGGGCGTGATTCTACCACGTCCAGCCCACCTCATAGCATGAAGCCCTCGGTGATCAACTCTCGGCTTCAACGTATGGGCGATGCCCTGGCGTTAGCGATAAGCGCTTTCGGGAAAACCCACTCACCACGGTGAGTGGGTTTTTTAATTGTCCAAACAGTTGTCTAACGCTCGCCGAACGAGCCGCCTTAAGACGACTCGCATCGCGAAGTCGGGTACCACTTTCAGGTAGCCAATCTCTCTGGCTTTGCCGAACAGGTAATCAACGATCTCGTCGAAGCGAACCCAACACCCTTCCCAGCCCCAGGCATCCATCTGCTTGGAGTATCTCGTGCACCCGCAGCCCGGAGTCTGGAAGAAATCCGGGATCAGCTTATGGAGCTCCGCGCCGGGTGTTTTCATTTCACTAGCGGGTATTGGAAGGCTTCACAGTCTGGTTCGGCCCAGTCGCGTATTAACCGTTTCTGATCGTCGTTCATCGGGGGGTGCAGCTGTGATGCGTTCTCTCTTCGGAGATTCACACACAAGTTTTGCTTTCGAAAACACCCGTAGATGTGCTCGAGCTGCCAGAACATCGAATACTTCACGTTTGTGAACGCCTCGCTGATCGGGCGAAACCAAGCATCTTTGCTGAGGGTCAGTGTGCTCAGAAATTCATCGAGCGACCCCGGTTCCTTGCCGTGCGAGTCGCAATACATGCAGTGGTACCCGTACAGAGATGCCGCTCTTGCGTAAGGGTTCCGCACAACGATTGCGACTTCTGCGGAAGCCATCTCATCAAACTTTTGATCGGTGTGCTTGCTCACTTTGCCGAATGGGTCTGGGCCTACCACATACAATCCACCGACATGAGAGTCGCACATGGACTGATGCAGGGACGTCGATCCGCAGCGGTTCGGGGTGTAGATCGCGAGGTTCTTGTAAGGTAGCAGTATCAAAAGGGGGTCTCCCATTGAAGAATATCGGGCCAGCCAAAAAACGGCTTCAGACTTCCGCCGTAGTGGTAGATCACTGTTTCATCATCACTCAAGTAGTTGGCGGTCAAAATCTCATCCATGCTCCCTTGCCGCGGGCATGCAAAGTTATTCCACACTCGACCGTCTACCGTATCATTGACGAGGTCTTGCATAAGGTTCTGATCGTAGTATGCACGAGCAGTACTTGCTGCCGCCGCTGCACGCTGGCTGGGGTACCCGCCGCAAGAGCAACCACTTCAAGGCCTATGAAGAGGTGTCCAAGCGGTTTGGCAAGCTGCTGGGCATGGACCACTGGCTGATCAACCCCATGTTCAACCAGTGTGGGGAAGTGGATTTTTCCAAGGCGGGCGGGCTGGAATGCCTGCGCAGCAACACCGATGCGCTGTTGGGCAAGATCCGGCGCAAGTACAAAGAATACGGCATTGGCGAAAAGCCTTTTGTCGTGATCAAGGCCGACAACGGCACGCAGGGCATGGGCATCATGACGGTGCGCGATGTCAAGGACCTGGACGCCCTCACGCCGCTGGCACTCGAACGCATGGCCACGGTGCAGGCCGGCCAGGCCGTCAGCGAGGTCATCATCCAGGAAGGGGTGTTGACCAACGAGCGCATCAACCGCGCCGTGGCCGAGCCCGTGGTCTACATGATGGACCGCTACGTGGTGGGCGGTTTTTACCGGGTACACGCCGATCGCGGTGACGACGAAAACCTCAATGCGCCGGGTTCCAGCTATGTGCCGCTGGCGTTCGAGCAAGGCGCGCAACTGCCGCAGCCGGGCATGAAGCCGGGCGCGAGCGTGCCCAACCGCTTCTACATGTACGGCGTCATCGGCCGACTGGCCATGCTGGCGGCCAGTTACGAGCTGGAAGCGACGGACCCCGAGGCTGAAGAGTACTGATCCCCCCCCGGATTTGAAGCCCCCCGCGCCGGCTGCGCCGTCACCCCCCAGGGGGCGGCACTGGCCGACTGGCGGAGCCAGATCGGCGGTGCCCTGGGTGGAGGCACTGCTCGCCGGGGGCTCGATGAGGTGCTCCCTGTTGCAGGCATGGCCAGACAGGAGTGGCTGGCTGTTTGCGTGCGCCGCACGCTTCGAGCGGTCCGCAGGCCGCACGGTCCCAGGGCACCGCGGAGCGGGCTTTGCCCGGCCGCCAGTGCCGCCCCCTGGGGGGTGACGGCGCAGCCGGCGCGGGGGGGACCAAATAAAGCGCAAAATCGGCCTCCTTGGGTCTTGTGAAACCCGTGCCGTCAGGTGCGGGTGTTTTTGTGTCGACTTCCTCTTCAAAGAAAACCTCCCTCGCGGCGCTCACCCTGGGCGCCATCGGTGTGGTGTATGGCGACATCGGCACCAGCGTGCTGTACGCCATCAAAGAGATTTTTGGCTCGGGCCATGTGCCCTTCACCCACGCCAACGTCTATGGTGTGCTGTCCATCGTGTTCTGGACGCTCACCGTGATCGTTTCGCTGAAGTACGTGGTGCTGGTGCTGCGGGCGGACAACGCGGGCGAGGGGGGCTTGATCGCCATGCTGGCGCTGGCCTCTCAGGCGGTGAAGCACAAACCCGAGTTGCGGCGCGTGCTGCTGGTGATCGGTATTTTTGGCACTTCGCTCTTTTACGGTGACGGGGTGATCACGCCCGCCATCTCGGTGCTCTCTGCCGTCGAAGGGCTGGAGGTGGTCTCGCCCGGGCTGCACCCGTATGTGGTCCCGATCACGTTGATGGTGCTGTTTGCCCTGTTTGCGGTGCAAAAGCGCGGCACCAGCGGCATCGGGCGGTTTTTCGGTCCCATCACCCTGGTGTGGTTTGCCTCCATAGCCTTGCTGGGGGTGTCACACATCGTGGATCACCCGGAAATCCTGGGTGCGCTGAGCCCTCACCACGCCTTGCGGTTCATGTGGGCTCAGCCCGGCACAACCTTCATCATCCTGGGAGCGGTGGTGCTGTGTGTGACCGGCGGCGAAGCCTTGTACGCCGACCTGGGCCACTTTGGCAAAAAACCCATCCGACTGGCCTGGTTCTCCATCGTGATGCCCTGCCTGACACTGAATTACTTTGGCCAGGGGGCCCTGCTGCTGGCCGATCCGGCGGCGGTCAAGAACCCGTTTTTCAACATGGCGCCGGACTGGGCGGTGGTGCCCCTGGTGGGGTTGGCAACCATGGCCACGGTGATCGCCTCGCAGGCGCTGATCACAGGGGCTTTCAGTGTGACCAAGCAGGCGGTGCAGCTGGGTTATCTGCCACGCCTGCAAGTGCGCCACACCAGCGTGCGGGACACCGGGCAAATTTACTTGCCCGTGGTGAACTGGGGCCTGTTTGTGGCCATCGTGTTTGCCGTGGTGATGTTCAAATCGTCCTCCAACCTCGCGGCGGCGTACGGCATCGCGGTGACGCTGGACATGCTGATCACCACGGTGCTGACCTTTTTTGTGCTGCGCTACGGCTGGAAGTACCCGTTGTGGCTGTGCCTGGCTTCCACCAGCGTGTTCTTTGTCGTGGACCTGGCCTTTTTCAGCTCCAACCTGCTCAAACTGTTCGCCGGTGGCTGGTTCCCCTTGCTGATCGGTGGCGTGGTGTTCACCTTGATGATGACGTGGAAGCAGGGGCGGCGCATCCTGTCGCGCAAGCAGCAGGCCGACGCCCTCGATTTGCCCAGTTTTCTGGAGGCCGTGTTCATGGCGCCGCCGCAGCGTGTCGAAGGAACCGCCGTCTTCCTGACGGCCGAGACCGGCACCGTGCCCAATGCCTTGCTGCACAACCTCAAGCACAACAAGGTGTTGCACGAGCAGAACCTGTTTGTCACCGTGCGCAACCATGAAGTGCCCTGGATCGGACTGGACAAACGGGTGGCCGTGGAGTCGCTGGGGCGGGGTTGCTGGGAGGTCGTGATCCATTACGGTTTCAAGAACGACCCCGACGTACCCAAGGCGTTGAGCACCATGCGGGGCCGGGGCTGCGACGTGGAGCCGATGCGGACCAGTTATTTCCTGTCGCGCGATGTGGTGGTGCCCCGCATTGGCAGCGGCATGGCGCCCTGGCGCGAAAAGCTGTTCGCGCAGATGCACCACAACGCCGGTGCGGCGGCCGAGTTTCTCAATTTGCCGAGCAACGCGGTGATCGAGTTGGGGTCGAAGATCGAGATATAGCCCCCCCCGCGCCGCGCTGCGCGCGTCACCCCCCCCGGGGGGCGATGCTGGCCGACCGGCAAAGCCGGACCGGCGGCATCTTGGGTTGGGACACGTGCGCAGAACACGCCTGACCATTTCAAGATGGCCGATCACCCTGCACAATCGCCTGATGCCATTTTTCCGCGATCTCAGCCTTTCTGCCGCCACCGCGGGTTTCGTCTCGGTGCTGGTGGGCTTCACCAGTTCGGTGGCCATCGTGTTTCAGGCGGCACAGGCCTTTGGTGCCACGCCTGAACAGATCACTTCCTGGATGTGGGCCCTCGGACTGGGCATGGGCCTGTGCTCGGCCATCCCGTCGCTGGTCCTGCGCCAGCCCGTGATGGTCGCCTGGAGCACCCCCGGTGCCGCAGTGCTGGCCACGGCCGGGCTGGCCGGTGGGTTCACGATGCCACAGGCGGTGGGGGCCTTCATGGCGAGCGCAGCCTTGATCACCCTGGTGGGCGCCACACGCTGGTTCGAGCGCGTGATGGACCGCATTCCGGTGGCGATCGCCTCGGCCTT
>JBFHEQ010000241.1:0-5525 GCA_041584075.1 Hydrogenophaga sp. | reverse complement strand
CCCTTGCAGTTTCCGCAAGACACGCCGCTGTGGACGGCCGCGTTTGGTGAGGCCGATGGCGCGCGCTACGCCGCCCAGGCCTCGGACCAGCAAGCGCAAGGCCAGATCCATCCGCTGGCGGGCATCGTCTTGCAACGCCAGCTGGAAGCCCGGGCCTACGACTTGGGCGGTGGCACCTACGAGGCGCCGGGCCAGCTGGTGGGCGACTTCATCCAGGGCCAGCCGTCCACCGCGCTCGCCGACGTGGAGCCGTCCTACCAGCCCGGTGTGAAACTGGGCGACCTGGCACCGGCCCTGCCCGCCTACGCCATCGAGGCCATACGCGAAGCCCTGCCCGTGTTCGGCCGCAAGATCAAGGGTTATGACATGCCGGGTGCCGTGCTCACGGGCGTGGAGACCCGCACCTCGGCGCCGCTGCGCATCACCCGGGGTGCCGATCTGCAAAGCCTCAATACCCGCGGGCTCTACCCGGCGGGTGAAGGCGCGGGTTATGCGGGCGGCATCCTGTCGGCCGGCGTGGACGGCCTCAAAGTGGCCGAAGCGCTGGCCCGGGACATTCCCGAACTGGCCCGAAACACCTGAACGCCACACACATCGTTACAAGTCACCGGTCAGCTTTACACAGCATCTGCAGCGGGTTCACAAGCCGACCCCACCATGGAGGCTCCTCAAACAAGGAGCTTTTCATGACTTCTCTTCATCGCAACCTTCTCCTGCCCGTGGTCACGGGTGCCATCACCCTGATGGGCATGGGCGCCGCTCAGGCCCAGGACGAACGGGGGCGTGTCATCAGCAGCACACCCGTGATCCAGCAAGTGGCTGTGCCACAGGAAGTCTGTGAGAACGTTACCGTGCGCGAACCCAGCCGCACCTCCGGCGCAGGCGCGCTGATGGGTGGTATTGCAGGCGGTGCCATGGGCAATGCCATCGGCGGCGGCACGGGGCGCGCAGCGGCCACGGCCATCGGCATCTTTGGTGGCGCCATTCTGGGCAACCGCATCGAGGGCCGCGGCCCCGACCGTGTGCGCACCGTGCAGGAATGCAGCACCCAGACCACCTACCAGAACCAGACCGTGGCCTACAACGTGGTCTACGAATACGCCGGCCGGCAATACAGCGTGCAAATGGACCAGGAACCGGGCCGCTATGTGCCCGTGAGCGTGCAGCCTGTCAACGTGCGGCCAGCGCCCCGGCCCCAGGTCAGCTACGAGCCTGAATACGCCGAACCCGAAGTCGTATACATCGGCGGCCAGCGCCGCCCACGCCACCACGGCGACTACGAGCGCTGGGACCGTTATTGAAGACGCACTGCGGCGGGTTTTTCACCCCCACAAAAAAAAGCGACCACCGGGTCGCTTTTTTTGATTTCATGCAGTCACCCTGTCACACCAATTGTCCGGCGCGCAAACCCAAGGCGCCGCGGAACTGGCTCGGCCAGGCCGCCAGCGCCGCCCCTTGGGGGGTGACGCCGCAGGCGGCGCGGGGGGCGCCATCTTGGGGGTCAAAGCTTCTGCAATGCCGCGATGCGCTCTTCCATCGGCGGATGGGTGGAGAACAGCTTGCCCAGGCCGCCAGCGATGCCCATGGCCTGCATGGTCTTGGGCAGCTCGCCAGGGGTCAGGCCACCCAGGCGGGCCAAGGCGTTGATCATCGGCTGCTTGCGGCCCATGTAGTTGGCGGCACCAGCGTCGGCACGGAACTCACGCTGGCGGCTGAACCAGGCCACGATCATGGCGGCCAGGAAACCCAGCACGATGTCCATCACGATGGTGGTGACCATGTAGCCAATGCCCGGGCCGGAGTTGCTGTCGCTGCCGCGGCGCAGGAAGCTGTCCACCGCGTAACCGATCACGCGGCTGAGGAACACCACAAAGGTGTTCATCACACCCTGGATCAGGGTCATGGTGACCATGTCGCCGTTGGCCACATGCGCTACTTCGTGACCGATCACAGCCTCGACCTCTTCCCGGGTCATGCCCTGCAGCAGTCCGGTGGACACCGCCACCAGTGCCGAATTCTTGAACGCACCCGTGGCGAACGCATTGGGCGCGCCGTCGTAGATGGCGACCTCGGGCATGCCGATGCCAGCCTTTTCGGCGAAACGCTGCACCGTCTGCACGATCCAGGCCTCGTCGGCGTTCTGGGGCTGGTTGATCACGCGCGCGCCGGTGCTGAACTTGGCCATGGGCTTGCTCATCAACAGCGAGATGATGGCGCCGCCAAAACCGATCACGAGCGAGAAACCGGCCAGCGCCGTCATGTTCAGCCCGTTGGCGGTGAGGAACCGGTCCACCCCCAGGATGCGGGTGGTGACCAGCAACACCGCCATCACGGCGAAGTTGGTCAGGACAAACAACAAAATGCGTTTCATGGAAACTCCAGAGAAAAACAGCCCGCGGGCACAATGCGCATCATATGGGGACCGGGGGCCCTCAATTTCAAGTTTGGTTTTTCAGGAAATAGCTTCCCAAAAAACCAGCTGATTCAAACCCGTAGCGCTCGAAATACCGAAGTGTCATCATAAAAGGCGGGATCTTGGTTGGCGTCCCACCAGCCCGGTACCCCCAAGACCGGCAGGGGTGTGAACGGTTTGGTCGCCAGCACCGCAGGCGCCAAGTCTTCAGCGAGCCAGACATCCCAGGCCGCCAGGTCGGCACCCAGCGCCATCGGCACCTCCGACCGGTACACGTGGGCGGTGATGCTCTTGTAGGGCGACACCAGCTTTTCCATCAGCGCATGCCCCACCAGCACCAGCCGGACCTGTGCCCAGAGTGGGCGCAAATCGACAAACAGGCGGCGCCAGTCGCGCTGCAACAGGGCTTGCCACACCGCATCGGGCGCTTGCAGCAGGGCGGCATTTTCATCGAACAGGGTCAGGGCATCGCGCACCGGCCCCCGCAACTGGCCCACGCCACCGGCTTGGGCGATTTCAGCCGCCTGCAACTGGTTGAGTCGGCGCTTGGTGGCGGGGAAGCGCATCCAGCACAGGCCATTGAAAAAGTCGTGCAGTCCTTCCCGGGTGGGCACACGCCCGGTGTCAAAGATGTGCTGTTCGTAGGCCGTGCCCGAGGGCAGGTCGGCCTGGGGCACAAATTGCAAAGCGCCCAAGGGCGCTTTGGGCCGGGCTTTGACACGGTCGGTGAGCGCTCCTTCCAGCGGTCGACCCTGTTCGCAGGCCAGGCGCACCGCCAGCCCATCGGCAGCCACCGGCGACAGCCAGGGTTGCGACCAGTCGGGTGAAGGCCACCCGACGTGGCCCTCATTCAAGGCACACATCAGGGGTGTTTCCGTCTGCCCATCAGGCGACCAGGCGCCAAGGCAAAGCTTCGCCCGAGCGCAAGGGCTTGAGTTCGGCTTCACCGAAGGCAAAGCTCTCGGGAGGCGTCCAGCTTTCGCGCTTCAGCGTCACCTGCGTGGTGTTGCGCGGCAGGCCGTAAAAATCGGCCCCGAAGAAGCTGGCAAAACCTTCGAGCTTGTCGAGCGCGCCGGCGTTGTCGAACGCCTCGGCGTACATCTCGATGGCGGCGTGGGCGGTGTAACAGCCGGCGCATCCGCTGGCGTGTTCCTTGAGGTGGGCCGGGTGGGGCGCGCTGTCGGTGCCCAGGAAAAACTTGGCATTGCCACTGACCGCTGCGGCCACCAGGGCCTGGCGGTGGGTCTCGCGCTTGAGCACTGGCAGGCAGTAGTAGTGCGGCCGGATGCCACCGGTGAAGATGGCGTTTCGGTTGTAAAGCAGGTGGTGGGCGGTGATGGTGGCGCCCAGGAAGCGGTCGTTGTCGGCCACGTATTGCGCGGCTTCTTTCGTGGTGATGTGCTCCATCACGATCTTGAGCTCGGGAAAATCCCGGCGCAAAGGCTGCAACTGCTGTTCGATGAACACCGCCTCGCGGTCGAACAGGTCGATGTCCGGGCTGGTGACCTCGCCGTGCACCAGCAGCAACATGCCCGCGCGCTGCATGGCCTCCAGCGTCTTGTAGGTTTTGCGGATGTCGGTCACGCCGGCATCGCTGTTGGTGGTGGCGCCGGCCGGATACAGCTTGGCGGCGACCACGCCGGCATCCCGGGCGCGCGCGATCTCGTCAGCGGGCAGGTTGTCGGTGAGGTAGAGCGTCATCAAAGGCTCAAAGTCCATGCCCGCCGGCACGGCCGCCAGGATGCGGTCGCGGTAGGCCATGGCCTGGGCCGCCGTGGTGACCGGCGGCTTGAGGTTGGGCATGACAATGGCGCGGGCGAACTGGGCCGCCGTGTGCGGCACCACAGTGCGCAAGGCTTCGCCGTCGCGCAGGTGCAGGTGCCAGTCGTCCGGGCGGGTCAGGGTGAGGGTCGAGAGAGCGGCGGGGGTGTTCATGCCCTGATTGTCTCAAAAGGCGCAGGGCACCCGGCGCCCGCCGTGGCTCAGGTCGATGACTTGGCCTGGAGGTGCCGTTGCAGGTCGGCCCAGAATTTTTCCAGCGCCCGCTTGGCTTTGCGCGCATTCGGTCGTTCGCGGTAGATACGGATGTCGAGTGCGGCCTCAAGCCCGTCACCGGCGGGGACCAGCTTCTTGGCCCGCACATCCTTGCGCACCGAGCTGGCCGGCAAGAAGGCCACGCCATGCCCCTCCAGCGCCATGGCCTTGAGACCTTCGGCCATGTCGGTTTCGTAAATGCGGTCCAGGTGCACCGGTGTGGCGCTTTGCTTGATCAGGTGGTCCACCGCCCGCCCCAGGTAGGCGCCCGGCGCGTACGCCAGGTAGGGCAGGGGTTGCGCTGCGGTGCCGGGCAACACATAGCGGGGGGCACCCGTCGCGTCCGGCCGGACATAGGGCGACAACAGTTCGTCGCCCAGGTGCAGCATCTCGTAGCGGTCGGGATCGAGCTGTATGGGTTGGGCCGCATGGTGGTAGGCGATGAGCAGGTCGCAACTGCCCTCCACCATCCGCATCACCGCATCGTGCACATTGAGCGCCATCAAGCGACTCTTGATGGGACCACAATGCTCTCGAAGCCCGGACAGCCAGGAAGGGAAAAACGTGAACGCCAGCGAATGGGGCACCGCGAACTCGATCACGTCCTGCGCCGCCGCCGTGTGGGCCCGCAGCATGGCCCGGGCGCTTTGCAGCGCCTGCAGCATTTCCAGCGACTGCTCGTACAGCGTCTTGCCTGCGGGGGTGAGGCGCGTGGGGTAAGAGGAGCGGTCCACCAGATCGGTGCCGGCCCAGGCTTCCAGCGACTGAATGCGGCGCGAAAAGGCCGGCTGGGTCACATGACGCAATTGCGCCGAACGGCTGAAACTGCGGGTTTCAGCCAGGCTCACAAAGTCTTCCAGCCATTTGGTTTCCATGTCGGCGGATTATGCGCGCGGCCAAGGGGCGCGGCGCCATCGGGTACCATTCCGAGAAACCTAGGGTTTACCCTTAATTCACCATGACCCAGAATCCTCCCCTTCTTTCCCCTTCCCGCATCGCCCACCCCGGCCTGCGCCAGAGAGTGATGTCGGCCGAAGCGGCGGCGGCCCTGATCCAGCACGGCGATCATGTGGGCATG
>JBFHEQ010000240.1:0-5537 GCA_041584075.1 Hydrogenophaga sp. | reverse complement strand
GCGGTGAGCAGCAGCGGGTGGCGATCGCCCGCGCCATCGCCAAAAACCCTGCCGTGCTCTTGTGTGACGAACCCACCGGGGCGCTCGATTGCGCGACCGGGGTCAAGGTGTTGCAGGCGATCGAGCATGTCAACCGCGAGCTGGGCACCACCACCATCGTCATCACCCACAACGCGCCCATCGCCGACATGGCCGACCGGGTACTGCGCCTGGGTGACGGCCGCATCGTTGAATCCCATGTCAATGAGCACAAAGTGCCGGCTTCTTCGCTGAGCTGGTGACCCAGGCATGAAAGCCCTGCACATCAAGCTCTGGCGCGATCTCAGGCGCCTGCGGGCGCAAGTGGCCACCATTGCCATGGTGGTCGCCATTGGTGTGGCGGGGTTTGTGTCGATGTTTTCCGTGCACGAGTCCCTCAAGGGGTCGCGCGATGCCTTTTACCAGGACAACCGGCTGGCCGATGTGTTTGCTTTCGTGAAGCGCGCACCTGTGCATTTGCGCGACCGGCTGGCCGCGCTGGACGGTGTGGCCGAAGTGAAACTGGGCGTGGCTTTTGATGCGCAGATCGATTTGCCCGGTGTCCTGCCGCCGGTGACCGGTCGCTTCATCGGTGTGGACCTGGCCCGGGTGCACGCCGGACAACAGGGCATCAATGCCTTGTCGCTCAAACGTGGCCGCTGGCCCGAGCGCGACGGCACGCTGGAAGCTTTGGTGAGCGATCGTTTTGCGGCGGCCAGGGGGCTCAACCCTGGCGACACGGTGCACGCCATTCTCAATGGCAAGCTCGAACCCATCCACCTCGTGGGCACGGCGGCGTCGCCCGAATACGTCTTTGCTTCGCAGGGTGGTGCGCCCGATGACACCTCGTTTGGCATCTGGTGGATCGATGGTGCGCGCATGAGCCAGGCCTTTGACATGCAGGGGGCGTTCAACCAGGTGTCGCTGCGCCTCGATGCCGGTGTGCCCGTGGCGCCGGTCTTGCTGAAGGTGGACCGTTTGCTCGAGCCTTACGGTGCCATCGGCTCCACCGGGCGCGACAAGCAGCTGTCGGCCAAGATCGTGGACGACGAGCTGGCGCAGCTCCAGGTGATGGGGACGGTGCTGCCCTCGATTTTTCTGGCGGTGGCCATGTTCATCCTCAACGTGGTGCTGAGCCGTCAGGTCGCCACGCAGCGCAGCCAGATCGCGGCGCTCAAGGCGCTGGGTTACAGCGACGCGGCCATCGCCTGGCACTACATCCAGCTCGCCATCGTGATCGCGGGCCTGGGCGCCATGGTGGGGCTGGCCTTGAGTGTGCTCATTGGCCAGGGCATGCTGGGACTGTACGACGAGGTGTTTCGCTTCAACAACCTGGCCTACGTGACCACGCTGTGGCTGGTGGTGGTGTCCACGCTGATCGCTGCGCTGGCGGCGGCGCTGGGCGCATGGACCGCGATCCGTGCCGTGGTTCGCCTGAGTCCGGCACAGGCCATGCTGCCGCCGACGCCGCCGGATTTCCGCGCCACCCTGGCAGAGCGCCTGGGTCTGGCGCGGTTCATGAGCACCGGCGCCATGATGGTGATCCGCAATTTTGAGCGCCGCCCTCTGCGGGCCGCCTTCACCGTGACCGGCATTGCGCTGGCCGTGGCGCTGCAGATTTCCGGCGCCTTCTGGCTCGACGCCATCGCCCACATCGTGGATGTGCAGTTCCGCCAGGTGCAGCAAGGGGACGTGCTGGTCAACTTCCACCGGCCTGTGCCGGTGGATGTGGTGCGCGACCTCAAGCGCCTGCCGGGGGTGATCGATGCCGAGGCGTACCGAACGGAAGCGGTGCGCGTGCGGTTCAAGGGCATCACGGAAGACACGGGTCTGTTGGGACTGCGAAGCGATGCGCGGTTGATGCGCCTGGTGGGCGAGCAGCGTGGACCGGTGAGCCTGCCGGGCGAGGGCGTTGTGCTGAGCGGCCTGCTGGCCGAAGCCCTCGGCGCCCGGGTGGGCGACCGCATCGGGCTGGAGTTCCGCCTGTGGAGCCAGAACAAGGTGCAGGTGACCGTGGTGGATGTGGTGCACACCATGTTTGGCAAGCAGCTCTACATGAGTCTGGACGCCTTGAACCGGCTGGCGCGCGATGGCGACGGCGTGGCCGATGCGGCGATGCAGGTGGACCCGCTGGCCATGCCGGCGTTCTGGGCCGCGGTGAAGCGTGCACCGGGCATCAATTCGGTTTTTGACAAGGCTGGCACGATGGCGGCATTCAACAAGACGACTTCGCGCAACATGGGGGTGTTCAGTGGCATTCTCACTTTGTTTGCTGTGGCCATGGCGGTGGGCATCATCTACAACGCCGCTCGCATCTCCCTGTCGGAGCGGGCCTGGGAGCTGGCCAGCCTGCGTGTGCTGGGCATGACGCGAGCCGAGGTTTCCGTGCTGCTGCTGGCCGAGCTGGGCGTGGAATTGCTGATGGCCCTGCCGGTTGGGGCGGCCGCGGGCTGGGGGCTGGCATCGCTGATGATGCAGCTCATGTCTTCGGACAGCATCGATTTTCCGGTGATCATCGAGCCATCGACCTACGCGTCGGCGGCCCTCATTGTGTTGGCGGCCGGCGTGGCGAGTGCGCTGCTGGTGCGGCGAAAAATCGATCAGCTGGATCTGGTCGCTGTATTGAAGGTGCGTGAATGAACGAACAAAAGACCTCCAGGACCCCGGGCAAAAAGATCCGTCGCTGGCTGGGCTGGGGCCTGGTGCTGATGGCGGCGGTGGCGCTGGTGCTGGCCATCTACCGTCCACGTCCGCTCGTGGTCGAGGTGGCCCAGGTGACCAAGGGCAGTTTCGAGCAGGTGATCGAAGAAGACGGCCAGTTGCGGTTGAAAAACCGCTACACCATCGCCGCGCCCACGCCCGCCGATCTGCTGCGTCCGGTGCTCAAGGTGGGTGATGTGGTGCGCGCGGGCGATGTCGTCGCCACGCTGGCACCCGCCGCACCACAGATGATCGATGCGCGCACACGCACCGTGCTGGAGCAGCGGGTTGGCAGTGCCGAGGCCGCACGACGAGCCGCCGTGGCCCAGGTGCAGCGTGCCCGGACTGCGCTGGAGCAAGCTTCGCTCGAGGCCCGCCGTGCGGAGCAGCTGGCCAAAGACCAGTTCATTGCCCCCTCGGCGCGTGACCAGGCCTCGCTGGCACTTCAGGCCGCGCAGGAATCGCTGACCGCCGCGCGCGCCCAGCAGGGCATGGCCGATTTCTCGCTGGCCGAGGCCCGTGCCGCCTTGAGCCGTTCGCAGCCCGCCAGCGGCAACGCGCCGTTGGCCGGACTCTGGTTGCTCAAGAGTCCGGTGGACGGGCAGGTGCTCAAGCTTCACAAGGACAGCGCGTCGCCGGTGGCGGCCGGCCAGCCGTTGCTGGACATTGGCGACACGTCGGCCGTCGAGGCGGTGATCGATGTGTTGTCGGGTGAGGTGCAACAGATCCAGCCCGGGGCGGTGGTGCAGCTGTCCACCGGGAGCAGCGCGCCCATGGTCGAGGGGCGTGTGGCCCGCATCGAACCCATGGCGTTCACCAAGGTTTCGGCGCTGGGTATCGAGGAGCAGCGCGTCAACGTGATCGTGGACCTGGTCTCGGAGCCAGACCCGGCAGTGCGCCTGGGCGACGGATTCCGAGTGGACGCGCGCATCACGGTTTTTTCGCAGTCCGGCGCCTTGCTGGTGCCCTCGGCCGCCCTGGTCAGAGACGGAGAGCAGTGGCGGGTGTTTGTGGTGGAGCGCGACCGCGCGAGTGCCCGGCCGGTGCAGGTCCACCAACGCAACGCGGCGGTGGCCTGGGTGCGCGAGGGCTTGAGCGAGGGCGACACGGTGCTCCTTTACCCGGGGACCACCATCGGCGACGGGCAGGCGGTCACAGTGCGAGCGGGTTCCTGACGCATTCTGCGGCGGGTCTTTTGCGGCGCACGACCGGGTTGTTTGGCGCAGGCCAGGGCTCAGGTCCCCGAACGCAGCAAGGCGTGGCAGACTCAAGGGCTTGCGCAGCCGGCTTTTCGCCGCATGCCCGGCCACCGGGCCGGGTATCTGGCGCTTCCTGCAACCGATCGAATGGCCACCTTGCTCAACTCATCACCTCCCGCCGCCACGCTGGACCTTCAATCGACCACTCCGATGGCGCAGACGGTGCGTGTGTACACCTGCCAGTGCGGGCAGGCGGTTTTTTTCGTCAACAGCCGCTGTCTGGCCTGTGGGACGCTGTTGGGATACGACCCTGAGCAGGGTCGTTTGATGCCGCTGGAGCCGGGTGCCGAAGCCGATACCTGGGTGGAACACGGTTCCGCTGAGCCCGCCTTTGTGCTCTGTGGCAACCGGGAAACCCCGGCCGCCTGCAACTGGCTGTTGCCGGCCTCCGAAAAGCATGAGTATGGCCAGCTTTGCAGGGCTTGCCGGCTCAACCGCACGATTCCCAATCTGGAGGATGAAAACCACCCCGACAACGGTGAACTGTGGGGCAAGGTGGAGAAGGCCAAGCGCCTGCTGGTGTCGGCGCTGCTGGTGATGGGTTTGCCGGTGGCTTCCCGCGAAACGGAAGACACCCAGGAGGGGCTGATGTTCGACCTGCTGCGCTCGCCAGGGCATGGTGAACACGTGATGACGGGCCACGACGATGGCCTGATCACCTTGAACGTGGCCGAAGCCGACGATGTGGAGCGGGAGCGCACGCGCCGGGCCATGAACGAGCCTTACCGCACCCTGGTCGGGCACTTCCGCCACGAGATCGGGCACTATTACTGGTACCGGCTGGTCGACTACCCGGGCAGCGATTGGCTGCCTGCATTCCGGGCGCTGTTCGGGGATGAAAACCAGAACTATGCCGAGAGTCTGAAACGAAGCTACGAAGACGGCCCCCGTCCCGACTGGCCGCTGCACTTTGTCAGTGCCTATGCCAGTGTGCACCCCTGGGAAGACTGGGCCGAGTGCTGGGCGCACTACATGCACATGCGCGACACCGTGGACACCGCGGCCAGCTACGGCCTGTCGCTGGACACCCGGCAGCTGGATTTCACGCCGTTTGACAATACCGCGCTTTATCTGCCGGAGCATCCCGATGCCGGGCGCTTCCTCGCCTTCCTGAACCGCTGGACCCAGCTCACCATGTTGCTCAACGGCATGTCGCGCGCCATGGGGCAGCCCGATTTTTATCCTTTTGTGCTGCCGCACGAAGTGGTGGCCAAACTGCATTTCATCCATTTGCTGGTGATGGCCCAAAGGCAGCCTCAGACTGAACCGCCAGTGGAATCGCAATCGCAGTCGCAATCGCAGTCGCAAAGCCAGACACCCTCCGCAGACGAGCCCTGAAGGCTCACCGCGGGATCGGTGCGCCGATTCGCCTACAACACCAGGCGCTGGGCGTAGCCGGTCATTTCCAGGTAGCCGCGCCCCACCGGTTCACCCGTCTCGCTCAGGAGATCGGAGAGACCTTCCCAGTAGACCGTACCGGTGCTGCTGCGGCTGTCGAGTTCCTGGTCATCCAGCAAGGCCTTGACGGTGAAGGTGCCCACGGGGGTCTTCACGCGCCAT